>NZ_MQVK01000049.1:0-19284 GCF_002002385.1 Vibrio sp. SALL6 | reverse complement strand
ATTTGTTCGCTTCCTCAAGGCTTGACCAATATTGACGCGCCGCTTCAAGCAAATGGTAAGTGCCCATCACATTGGTCTCAATAAAAGCAGCAGGACCATCAATAGAGCGATCGACATGCGACTCAGCCGCTAAATGCATCACCATATCGGGTTGATGTTCTGAAAACACGCGGTCTAGTTCAGTTCGGTCACAGATATCCACTTGCTCGAAGTAATAACGGTCACTGTCCGCGACATCCACCAACGACTCCAAGTTTCCTGCGTAGGTGAGCTTGTCTAAATTCACGACGCTATCTTGGGTGTCACGAATAATGTGTCGAACGACAGCTGAGCCAATGAAGCCTGCTCCACCGGTTACTAATATTTTCATTATGAATTCTCGTTTTCGATGTTAATTGGTCTTCAAAGCATAATTATTAGAATTTCGTTGCCACGAAAACCTAATTAATACGATTAAAATACTGATAATCCCACCTACTAACGTTCCTAAAACACAGATTAAGGCCCTCCTAGGTTCGAATTTTTTTTCCGGAACGACAGCAGGGTCAATAACCTTAAATACAAACTCATCTTGCACCTCGGCCAACATTAAACTTTTTGTTTGCTCTTCAATCAGCTTGTAAAAAGTAGTTTGCATATCCGTCACTGCAGTTTTATTCAGCTGAGACTGTAAATAGCTTAAATTCTTTGTGACTTCAGCTATCTTTCTTTCCCTCATCACCAAATTAATATCAGCAATAAGCCAGTCAGCCCATTGCTTGGCTAAATATGGTGAATAGTGCTTAACAGAAAGATTATACATTCCTGAATCAGCATCTTCTGAAATACTCAATACTTCGGTTATAAAATACTTATAGATCTCTTGTGCCGTCGGCTCTTTACTCACTAGCCCTTTAGGTACCCTAAGCCAACTTTTAGATGACATATCGTATACACTGTCATCAATAACCAAAGTGTTAGAACCTAGATCCCAACCTTTTGTCGCCATCAAAGGGACAATGAGATCATGTTTTTTAACGAATGAATCTACAAACTTTCTTGACTTTAAAACCTGTATTGCAAGCTCTGTTTGGCTACTTTCATTTGCACCTAGATTTACTCCAGCAAGTGCAGCTAATCCACCAAGTTGACCAGCCATTTTAGATAAACTCCCACCATCAGAGGACTCTGAAGAGGTAAGTAACGCATCAGCTCTGTAGATGTTTGGTAAATTGAGCGAAAACAAAACGGCTCCAGCCGCAAATAGTGCCGTCACAATAACGACGATCCATTTATCACGCCAAAAAGCACTAATTATATCTCTAATATCAAACCGTTCGCTTTCAAATTGAACACAAGAGTGAGGAGCCAAATTTGAGTGTCTATCTATATCCATAAGCTTGCTCTATCTGAACACAAAAGTGCTGAATTCAGTCTAATTTTAATTTCCAATCTTAATAACACCTGTCTAAAAAATAGGGCTGTCACCAGCCCCTCTGATTTAAATTACTTAAGGGCGTTAATCGCTACACCGGTTTGATATAGGATCTGTGTCGCAGCTGTCCAGGTACTTAGTGCATCTCTATAGTCAGTGTCAATTGGTACAACGATAGTATCGCCAGCTTTTAACCCTTCTTTATTGTTTCCGAACCAATAACCTGATGAAGGCTTGTAAACAGAACCATCCGCACGCACTACAAAAATGCGATCTTCGTCCGCTTGCTTTTTAGCACCACCCGCTTTGTTCAGATAATCATCGACGTCAAGTTTGTTATCTAACAAGTAGGTAATTGGAACCTGAACTTCACCCATGATTGATACTGTGTTTCGGAAAGTCGGAACAAAGAGGAAGTCACCGTCCTCGAGCATAAAGTCTGCTGAACGCTCGCCTTTTAAAATACGGTTTAACTGTACCACCATACGGCCAAGTGCTTTGCTGCGACTTGCTTCTTCAACAAACTTCAGTGTTTTATCTGGGTCTGAGATCACTGAGCCCATATTACTGTCTGCACGGAATGTTTTCTTCGCAGTCTCTGCTCGCATATCTGCTGCGTATTGGTTTAAAAGCTTTTGCTCTTGAAGACGTAACGCTTCACGAGTAAAGATAGCACCTTGTGGGTGTGCAAATTCAGTTAAACCACCAGCACGTTCAAGTAATTCACTCAAGGTTTCACCTTGGCGCACGGTATAGGTTCCAGGGAAGCGAACTTCACCTTGTAAAGTGACTGTGCTTTGTAGCTTCACATTTGGCTTTTCGAGGATGTTCAAACGATCTCGGCCTACGATAATTGCATCGTCTGAAGCACTGCCTTGTATTGCTTTACGTAAATCAATGCGTTCAACATCAATATACGCACGCTCATCCGCACTATTAATCGCTGTTCGTGCTAGTTCTGCATTAATTGTGAATGCGTTGTAAGTCAAACCACCGGCTGCTTCAATTAGCGTTGATACCGTCATTCTTGGAGTAATCGGGTAACGACCAGGGTGCTTCACTTCACCAAATACTTCAGCAATTTGAGGGGCTAGCCCTAAACGAGACTGTTGCTGAAGTTGTAACAACACTGGTGCAAGTAAAGTGCGACGAGTATTTAGCTTCAGATTTTCAAAGTCTTCTTCTGTAATCTCTTTCCCACGGAAAATAATTTTAGCTGGTTTCGCCAGCTTAGATGTGTTCTGGTTAACGACCATGCCGTCTGCTGAATGCGAAACCGCAACAGAAGAACTCATGAGTTTTTGTTCTTTCTGTTGGTCAAGCTCTGCTTGTTGCTGCGCTTGCTCTAACGTCTTCGCTTTTGAAACAGACTCTTGTGTTGCTAAAGTATCCAAGTCTTCGTTATTGAAACGGTTGAAAACTAATATACGATCACGTGATTGTAGCTGGATGTTGTCTTGACTACTTGGCGATAAAATTGCCTTTGCTAAGCTAAACTGGAACACTTCAATATCACGCTGTGGATTCACTTCTCTCACCACAACGGCATAGTTAACATCAGCAGTAGAATTAAAAGCAGAGTCAACAGATTTGAAAAGATCGGCAACACGAAGGCCATTGCGCCATTCCACATAGCCAGGATGACGAACATCTCCCCCTATCTGCACGTAACGAGTAAGCTCTTCGCTTTTTTTCAAGATCTTGATGACGTCGCCATTTTTAACTTTACTCTGTCGAGCTTGCGTTTTATTAAAATCAAGCGTCAAAGCCTCCCGAGTACCATGCGTAGCGTAGCGTTTTATCTCCAATTGCTCGGCATAAGCATTAGCAGTAAAACCACCAGCCATCTGAATAAGTTGCTGATAGGTGTCACCTGGCTTGACTTCATAAATTGCCGGACGGTTGATCTCACCTTCTACAGAAACTGTATCTTTAACCGCGCCTATGAAAACGACATCATCCGGTAGTAAGCGTACATCATTACTTGTATCACCTTTAAGTAACAGGTCATACATATCCAACTTACGAATGATTTTACCATCACGCTTTAGCTGAATATCTCGCAGCGCTCCACTTTCACCAAAGCCGCCACTGTAATAGATAGCTTGTGAAATTGTCGTCAATGCGCTAACCGTGTAGGCTCCTGGTTTATATGCATCACCCATGACAAACACTTGCATGGTACGCAATTCACCCAATGAGATATCACTGCGCACACCAATCATTTGTTCTTTTACTCGTTGAGTCAGAGAGTCACGTACATCGGAAAAGTGCATGCCAGCAACATTTACTGGCCCAAGTGAGGGAAAGTTGATTGTGCCCGCGCGATTTACGCGTAGACGATGCGTCTCATTATCTTTACCAAATAACTGCACAATAATTTCATCGCCTGCACCCACGGTGTAATTTGCTGGCACAGGAACATCACTGATCGGAGCAAAAGTACTTGGAGAACCAGAAAAAAGATCTAAACCAAAGCGTTTAAGCTCTTTCTGTTCGCCTTTTTTGAGCCATTCTTCTTCTACGTTGGAAGAGATAGTTCCACTAGATTCAGATCTAGGCTTGATGACTTGCGGATTTTCGTAAGGAGATTTGTTTGAGGACGAACTAGAGGGAATTGAGAAACCATATTTACTCGCCAGTGCCTGCTGTTGGTCAGCGGGTAAGTTTTGAAACATTTTTATTTGTTCTGGAGTGGGTGTTTGTGCCATTGAATAAGACGCAAACGTACTTGCCAATATAAAAGCGGCAATAGAGATATATCCTTTAAACATGGTATGTCACTATAATAATTGAATAAAAGACCCTAGCCCCAAGTTTGAGCTCTAGGTATTTAAATTAGAAACGGTGCTGAAAACCAAGTGTAATCGAGTTAAGGCGAACTTGGTCTTCAGAGACGTTATCAACGAACTCAAATATCACCGCGCTTTGGTTGTTTAAAGCGTAGTGCATACCTAACCCAAAACTAAATCCTTGTTCTTTGTGAGATCCTACATTTTGTAGATCAAGCTGAACGCTTGAATATCCAGCTAAACCATAAAGTGCAACTCGCTCTGAAACAGGCATATTCAACTTAACAAAGCCGCTCAAAACGCTATCAACGGCAAGACCATTGTCACGTTGAACTGATGTCCCATAGCGCCCTTCTAAGCCAATATAGTCATTAAAAAAATAACCAGCTTGCGCACTAAGAAGGAAAGGGCTTCCCTCTTTCACGGACTCAGAAGACGAGCTTTTCAATTCTGCATTTGAGTAGCTCACTAACGCACCAGCATAAAAATCGGCTGACGCTGAAGAAGAACTCAGGCTCAAACCCAGTGCACTAAGTATTCCCAAACAATGCTGCTTTTTTATCACGTAAAAGTTCCTAGTACTGGTAACAATATGATGGGCTGCCAAAGCAAAGTTAAGCGTGCTATGCAGGCCATTAAATACTGAAGAATTGGCACGCTACCGCCCCGAGGCGTTGAGCGTGAGCCACTGTATCGCTTTCTATATGGTGTAAGTAAAAACGACCTATTGACTCCAAACCTCTAGCTCTGAATGAAATAGGCCGACAAATTATGCACTCTTGATAGTTTATCAGCAAGCAAGGGAGCAAGATAACCGCACAATGTCACGCTGGTGTTAGAAATGAGATCGTAAGCCATGGCAAAATAAGAAACTATTTACATGCTAAGGCTTTTTTATCTAAAATATAATTTGGAGCATTTTTTATGCTACCAAACATCGATGTTTTTATACCGGATACACAAGGATTAATAATGAAGAATACAGCTCTAGCTATTCTTATGGCTCTAAGCGCATCAACTGCATTTGCAGCAGAGGAAGCAGGCTCAACAGGCGCAGCTTCTGCGTCAGCAACTGGCACAACAGCTGTAGCAGTAGGTGCAGCAGCAGCAGTGACTGTAGTAGCAGTTGCAGCGTCAGATAGCGACTCAACATCTACTTCAACATCTACTTCTACTTCTACTTCTAACTAATTTCGTTTTATAGAACAGAAGCCAATCGCCCTGATTAAGTCAGGGCGATTTTATTTGTAAGAGGGATCAATGAATATCTTCCGAATACCTAAATGGATACGCCAACTCCTCATTCTTCCATTACTCCTTGTACTCTTTGGCTGTACACAGAAATTCAACGATGTTTCAGCAACCGTCCAAGAAGCTTACGGTAACTACATCGATGTAGAGATGACACCAGAAGAAATCAATGCCGTTCCTTATGCCAGTGCCTATTTGAAACTTGGAAATCAAAAACAAGTGTTTGTTGTTTTAGCTTTTGCGGAACGAAACCGACTCAACGGTAAAAAACAACTAAAATGGGTAAGCGCCGATAAAGCCATGATCGTTACAGAGAATGGGCATATCGTCAAAACGATTGGTCTACAGAGTGGGGACTTAGCAGGTGTTTACGGTGACGTTCCAGATTTTTCTTTAGACTCAACATCTGTCAACTACGCACTCTCATACGATTGGGCAACACAATACCGTTATGGTTTTCCTGCAAATATAACGCGTTCTTACTCAGGCCAAGAAACGTTAACAACACCTATTTCTAGCACTATGACCAACGTATATAAAGAAGTTGTTGAGTTTAGCAGCCTTTCTCAATCGGTCGAAAACTACTATTGGGTCAATGAACAGGGTCAGGTCGTTAAAACCTTACAACACTTAGGGCCAAATATGATCCCGGTTGAGTTAACCATTTTGAAGGGATATAGCAAATCATGAGCAAGCAACTACTCACATTATTCGGTTTGGTCATGCCGCTTTTGAGCATGCCTAGCTTCGCTCAAACAGAAACCTCTGCTATGCAACCATTAAATGTTGAATTGCTAGAAGCAGGCAAACGGCTACAATTTCAAGGGCCGGCTCGTTTAGAAAGTGTGTTAGCACTTGCTAAGGAGCAAAGCGTATCTCTGCAATACTCTCTTGGTACCACTTTGTTTGATAAATCGGAACGCGCCGAAAAAAACTCTACCGCTTTAAAGAACTCAGTACTCAATCAAATGATTCAACATAATTTGGTTGCACATCCATTCTACAAATTCATTCAGAAGCAAAGCTTTGCACCACGCTTACTGTCCGCGATCGATGTTGATAAAATTCGACTAAATAAATTCGACAATCCACTGTTGCGCGGCAATTTCCTGCTCGCAAGCCCTCTGCGCGAAGAAAAAGTGTATTTCTTGGGAAACCTAAATAGCGTGTATTCTATTAAAGAGCAAGCAGGCATCCCTTTGCAGAAACAAATAGAGAATTTGAAAAGTAACATTGGTGCATTATCAACACCACCAGTGTTGATCTACCCAGATGGTCACGTAGTTAAGCCACATCACGGAGCTTGGTTAACAACACAATATTACTTACCGCCTCTGACATTGGTATATATTCCGTTTGATGATCTTGAATACTCCGAAATGGACCAAGATATTGTCCGCCTACTCAATCAATTGATACCAAACTCCACAAAGAGACCACAATGATGCCAATTAGAAAAAGCTTAACCCTTTCTTTAATGGGCCCAGCATTGGTTTGGGCTCAAGACATGCCCTTTGAGGCTCCCTCGTTACAGCCTTCTCAATCTGATTTTGGTGGTGTTGGCTTAATGCAGATGCCAACCGGACGTATGGCTCCTGAAGGGGAATTCAACTTTTCTGTAACCGGTAGTGATGAGTACCTTTTTTACAATGTGACTCTGCAACTCATGCCGTGGTTAGAAACAACCATCCGGTACACACGAGTTCACGATCTGCCTTATTCGTCATCCTTCCCCGATGTTGACAATGAATATACAGACAAGGGGATAGATTTTAAATTTAGATTATGGGAAGAATCTGAATACATGCCAGAAATTGCCCTAGGAGTGAGAGACTTTGCTGGTACTGGCCTTTTTGATGCTGAGTTTATTGCAGCGACAAAACGATATTCTAATTCGAAATTAGGTACTTTTGATTTTACTTTGGGTATGGGCTGGGGCTACCTAGGAACTAGAGATACGGTCACAAATCCTTTTTGTAAAGCATCAGACAAATTCTGTGATAGACCTTCCGAATTTCTATCTACAGGAGGAACAACTAACTTCGATAGAGCCTTTAAAGGCCCTGCTGCCCTTTTTGGTGGTATTGAATATCAAACTCTTCATAAACCTCTTCGCTTCAAGCTTGAATATGACGGTAACGATTACAGCACAGACTACCCTGTCGTTCAGGCCGGTGTAGACATGACTCCCCACACACCATGGAACTTTGGTGTCCTCTACCGTCTAGGCATGGTCGATTTTCGTTTAAGTTATGAACGCGGTGACACGTTGGTCGCGGGCTTAACGCTAAACACTAATTTCAATGACATGCCATCATTCTGGCGAGACACACCAACACCAGAAATTGAAGATAACCAGCCTGAAGAACTTTCTGATGTTGACTGGGCTCGTGTAACAGAAAATTTAGACAAAATTGCAGGTTACCAAAACACGCGAATTTATGTTGATGACAATACAGTAACTGTCGTTGGTGAGCAGAAGAAATATCGTGACCGTACAGAGGCGCACGAAAAAGCGGCAGCTGTACTCCATAATGAGATGCCTGACGATATTGATACCTATGCGATCAATGAACGCAGCCGAGGCTTAGTCGGCGAACAAACGATTATTTCCAAAGAAAAATATCGCGACTTTGCTCAAGTTAATTACATCAATCCGAAAATAGAAGATGCAACTTCAAGAACCTCTGCTAAGCCAACGGGAGAATCTGTCTATGATGGTTTTGAACGTTTTGATTGGGGCTTTGCACCTAAACTTGTTCAAACTCTCGGTAACGCCGAAGATTTCTATCTGTTTAGTATCGGGCTAAGTGGTAACGCATCTTACTGGTTAACCGATAATCTAGAGATTGGTGGTTCCTTATATTGGGATTGGTACAACAATTACGATAAGTTTAACTATGTAACTCCACCTGATGGCACTACTGTTCCTCGCGTTCGTACCATGTTCCGCGCTTACCAAAATGAACATGCTGTAACCATGTCAAACCTACAATTAACTTGGTTCCAAGAGTATTCCCATACGATGGATCAGCAATTCTACGCGGGTTATCTGGAGAGCATGTTTGCTGGAATTGGTACCGAGTTTCTTTACCGACCACAAGGTTCTAACTGGGCGATTGGCGCTGACGTCAACTTAATTTCTCAACGTGATCCACAAAGTTACTTCGGTGTTTACGATGAGAAATGGCAAAACGTGCCAGAATATGGACGTCCGTTCCAAGTTATTGATAAAGGCTTCACTGGTTTTGTATCTGGTTACTACTACCCTCAATGGGATTTCCTACAAGATTTGATGATCCAAGTCGATGTTGGTCAGTTCCTAGCTGGCGATGTTGGTACACAAATCAACGTTTCTAAGCAGTTCAAGAGCGGTGTGATTGCTGGTGCCTTTGCTTCATTCACAGATTTATCAGCAGAAGAGTTTGGCGAAGGTAGTTTCACTAAGGGCTTCTACCTGTCAATTCCATTCGACATTATGACGGTGAAACCTAGTAATAATCGCGCAAACTTTAGCTGGCAGCCTCTCACTCGTGACGGTGGTCAGAAGCTTGGTCGTAAGTACAACTTAATTGAACTCACCGATGAGCGAAACCCTTGGTATCAAAGACCAAATACCTCTCCGGTAAAATAAGTTAGTCTAATTAACCAAACAAAAAAAGGAAGCTTAGGCTTCCTTTTTTGTATTTGCTCATATGACAATCCCTCTCCTCTAGCACCTAAAGGCCTAACTCTGCTAAACTTCCTGAGAAAATTTTAATCTATGGTGGAAGTTCTATGATCATCGTAACTGGTGGCGCTGGCATGATCGGCAGCAACATTGTTAAAGCACTAAACGAAGCTGGTATTAACGATATCTTGGTTGTCGACAACCTAAAAAATGGCAAAAAGTTTAAGAACTTAGTTGATCTGGACATCACAGATTACATGGATCGTGACGACTTTCTGACCCAAATTATGGCGGGCGATGATTTTGGTCCGATTGAGGCAATTTTCCACGAAGGCGCTTGCTCTGCAACGACAGAGTGGGATGGTAAATACATGATGCTAAACAATTACGAGTACTCTAAAGAGCTGCTTCATTACTGTTTAGATCGTGAAGTTCCATTCCTATACGCCTCTTCCGCAGCCACTTACGGCGATACAGATACTTTCGTTGAAGAACGCGAATACGAAGGCGCACTGAATGTATACGGTTACTCGAAACAGCAGTTTGATAACTATGTTCGTCGGCTATGGCAAGACGCTGAAGAACATGGTGAGACCCTTTCTCAAATCACCGGCTTCCGTTACTTCAACGTATATGGCCCACGTGAAGATCACAAAGGCAGCATGGCATCTGTTGCGTTCCATCTGAACAACCAACTAAACGCAGGTGAAAATCCAAAACTGTTTGCAGGTAGCGAGTCTTTTAAGCGTGATTTCGTTTACGTTGGTGATGTATGTAAAGTAAACCTGTGGTTCCTTGAAAATGGTGTTTCTGGCATCTTCAACTGTGGTACTGGTCGTGCAGAATCTTTTGAAGAAGTAGCAAAAGCGGTCATTGCCCATCATGGAAAAGGCGAGATTGAAACTATTCCTTTCCCTGAGCATCTAAAAGGCGCTTACCAAGAATTCACACAAGCCGATCTGACCAAACTGCGCGACGCAGGCTGTGATGTTGAGTTCAAGACGGTTGCAGAAGGCGTTGCCGAATACTTAACTATCCAAAACCGTTAAGCACCACAAGGTGGCAGAACCATAACCTGCCACCTTTACTCAAGTGCAATAGCCTGTATCATTCCTAACTATCTTTTTCTCATTTAAACCACTTCGCCAGTACACGAATAGGTAACTAGACACGCCATGACCATTAAACGTGATGACTTCGACCCTAAAGCATATAACCCTGAGTTTAAGCGCCACTTTCTGTCGCCTAAGTACTGGGGCACGTGGTTAGGTGTTATCTTATTTTTACCTTTATCATTAATGCCACTGGGTTTACAAAAGTGGTTGGCGAAAACCATAGCTAAAAAACTGTCTAAATCCCACAAAGGTCCAGCTCACCGAGCGAGGGTTAACTTTGAGCTGTGTTTTCCGGAAAAGTCGTTCCAAGAACGTGAAGCTTTGATAGAAAAAACACTCTACACAGCAGCCATGTTCTTTTTTCGCTTCGGGTTACTAAGTTTACGCTCACCAAAATGGCTTCAGAACCGTTGCCAAATTCGCGGCCTAGACATTTTACGACAGCACATTGATAACAACGAAAATGTGATTTTAATGGTTCCCCACTCTTGGGCAATTGATGTGCCTGCTATCTTGCTCGCTTCAATGGGAATGCCGGTGTCTGCAATGGCGAAGAAACAAAAGAATGATGTTGCTGACTGGCTGATGCACAAGCAAAGAGTTCAATACGGTGGTCGTGTATACGAACGCTCAGGTGGCATTAAGCCTTTCCTGAAATCCATTCGAGATGGCTATGTAGGGTATTATCTACCCGATCAAGATCACGGCCCAGAGCATAGTGTGTTTGTCGATTTTTTTGCTACACGTAAAGCAACGCTACCTGGTTTAGGCAAAATTGCGAAACTATCACGCTCAAAAGTACTACCTCTATTTGCGTCGATGAACACTGAAGATGGTACGTTTGATATTGAGATTTTACCGGCGTTTGAGCTGGATAAAGGCGAAGAGCAAGACGCTCGTACCTGTAATGAAGCCATTGAATATTTTGTCGGTGATAAACCCGAACAATATATGTGGGTACTGCAGTTGCTACACTCTCAAGAAGACGGTAATAACTATTACAATTTGTTTAAACCAAGATATAACAGCGACTGGAAAGTGCAGTGAAAGTATTTGTCGTAAGCTTGACTCGATCGCTAGATCGCCGAGAACGTATTGAAGAAAAGTTAAAACAACAAGACATTACGTTTGAATTTTTTGATGCCGTAGATGGCTCTGTTGACAGTTTTCTTCATTCAGAAAAAAGTCGTCCAACCATTACTCTACGCCGCAAAGGGTATCAATTAAAAACCAGTGAAGTCGCCTGCTTTGCAAGCCATTACGAGTTGTGGGTTCGCTGTATTGAGCTTGATGAACCGATCGTCATCTTAGAAGACAACGTCGACCCCGTAGAAGGGCTGAAGCAAGTGCTCGAACATACCCTTCCACTGACTTCTAATTATGACTACATCAAGTTGTCTGCCACTCAGAAGTGTGCATTCACCCCAATTGTACCTATTGATGATAATCATATGCTAGGGGGCTACTCTGCTGGCACTTGTGGTACCACCGCTTATATCGTCACACCTAAATCAGCCTCAAAGTTTGTTATGCATGCTCAAGAGTTTATTGAACCAGTCGATGACTACATGGAAAAACCATGGAGACATGGTGTTCAAGTTTACAGCGTGTCTCCAGATCTTTTTACTAGAGCTGAGATTGCTTCGACGATTGGTGGTAAAAGAAAAGATAAATCCAAAATGACTCTTGCGAATAAAATATACGCTGAACTTTTTAGAACTTATGAGTCAATTTTGAAATTCCTATACTGGAAAAACAAAGCATGAAGATTTTAGTCATTGGCCCTGCGTGGGTCGGCGATATGGTAATGTCGCAATCGTTATATATCGTATTAAAGCAACGTCATCCAGATAGCCAAATTGACGTTATCGCTCCAGGATGGTGTAAACCGATTCTTGAGCGTATGCCAGAAATCCACCAAGCGATTGAAATGCCTATCGGTCATGGTGAATTTAACTTATTAGGTCGCAGGGAAATTGGTAAATCATTACGTGAAAAGCAATATGACCACGCCTATATCTTGCCTAAATCAGCAAAATCAGCACTGATCTCATGGTTTGCCAACATTCCTCTTCGTACTGGCTGGAAGGGAGAAATGCGCTATGGTTTATTGAATGACTTACGCCCTAACATGAAGTCTTTTCAGTACATGGTAGAGCGCTATGTAGCGTTAGCTTATCCAAAAGCAGAAATGGTGGACTCTAACTCTCTTGGCGGGCTTGAAACCTTGCCTCGCCCACGCCTTGCAATCAACGTGGCTGAGCAACAAGCCACGATCAAAAAGTTCAACTTAACGCAAGGCCAATCAATTATTGGACTGTGCCCAGGAGCAGAATTTGGTCCTGCCAAGAAATGGCCCGAAACACACTACGCTGAAGTTGCGACGCAAATGGCTCGCTCTGGGTATCAAATCTGGTTGTTTGGTTCTCAAAAAGACTTAGAGACTTGTAACAATATCCGCGCACTGGTCCCGACGCAATTCCATGAGAACATTCATGTTCTAGCAGGCCAAACCAGCTTAATTGAAGCGGTCGATCTACTAGCTGCATGCAAGACTGTTGTCGCGAATGATTCCGGCTTAATGCATGTGGCGGCTGCGGTTGGTTGTAATGTTGTTGCCGTGTATGGCTCAACTTCACCGAAGTACACCCCCCCACTCGCAGAAAAAGTGGAGATTGTTCATACCAATATTGATTGTCGCCCTTGTTTCCAGCGTGAATGCCAATACAAACACCTTAAGTGCTTGACAGAACTTTCGCCTAAACAAGTGCTAGATAGTATCCAAAAACTTGACGCCATTACGATAAGCTCATGTTAGTTCGTATTGTTTATACCTTACTACTCGCCCTAGCGTCACCGCTGCTTTTATTTGGTTTGTACAAGAGCAAACCAAATAAGCCTAAGTTCGGCTCTCGCTGGAGAGAGCACTTTGGCATAACTCCCAAGCTAAAAAGCAACGACAAACCTATTTGGATACATGCTGTATCTGTTGGCGAAAGCATAGCAGCAACACCTTTAATTAAAGCACTTAAAGAACAAAACCCCGAACAGTCTATTCTAGTTACCACAACAACGAGTACGGGAGCTGAACAGATTGCTAAGTTGGGTAATTTAGTTGAACACCGCTATATGCCAATTGACTTTGGGTTCGCTATCAAAGGTTTTCTTAAAGCAGTACAACCAAAAAAAATGTTGATCATTGAGACTGAACTGTGGCCAAACACGCTTCACAATGTTCACAAAGCGGGTATCCCTATAACTGTCGTGAATGCGCGCCTCTCTGAAAAATCGTGTCATAACTACGCAAAAATACAGCGGCTTTTTAACCAGCTTCACCCATGCCTAACTCAAGTACTCTGCCAAACAGATTCAGATGCAGAGCGCTTCGAACGCTTAGGCGTCAATAAAGAGAAGCTATCTGTCACAGGCTCGATTAAATTTGATATTCAAATCTCAGATCACGTGAAGCAACAAGGCGAAGCACTTCGAGCGCAACTTGGGAAAGATCGCCCAGTATGGATTGCAGCGAGCACCCACAAAGGCGAAGACGAGCTGGTATTAGATGCACATAGACAAGTTTTAAAATCTCATCCAAATGCTTTACTTGTTTTGGTTCCTCGCCATCCAGAACGATTTGGTGATGTATTCACGCTTTGCCAACATCAAGGCTTTAACACTGTACGTCGTACTTCAACGCATGCAGTAGAGACTAATACTCAAGTATATCTAGGCGATACAATGGGTGAGATGCTAACTTTGATGGGCGCAGCGGACATCTGCTTTATGGGGGGAAGCCTAGTTGGAAATAAGGTCGGTGGACATAATGTGCTAGAGCCTGCTATGTTAGAAAAAGTCATCATTACTGGCCCCAGCTATTTCAACTTTAAGGAGATTGTTGAAAACTTACTAGCTGTGGATGGTATCTTAATTGTGCCAGACTCAACGACCCTTGCCCTAAGGACTACAGAGATCATTTCTCAACAAGATAAATATTTACTCCGAGCTTTGCATGCTAATAAATGGGCCTCATCCAATCAAGGCGCTCTAAACCGAACAATGAGCTTACTCCCCAAAAGTGATAAGTAATAACTTAATAATTAGTTTGATAAATACCTCACTTTTACTATTAAGCTTGTATGTTTTACTGTACTAAGCACATTACCTGTTTAACTTAAAAAGAATATCCATTATGCAAAAAATTTTAGACTGTACTCTTCGCGATGGTGGCTACTATAACCACTGGGACTTTTCACCAGAAGTCGTTGACGCTTACCTCACTGCAGTTGCAAAAGCTAAAATTGATTATGTTGAATTAGGGCTTCGTAATTATCCTAAGTCTGTTTACAGTGGTCCATTTGCTTATACGACTGAAGAGTTTCTAAACACGTTACACCTACCGAAAGGTCCGACATATGGCGTAATGGTTGACGCAAAAACGTTGCTAGATGCGAATAAACCTGTTGAAGCAGCCATCAACGATCTTTTTGTACCAGCACAAGAAAGTAAAGTTGATCTCGTTCGTATCGCGGCACATTTCAATGAAGCAGAGCAGTGTGAAAGCATGATTAAAGCTTTCAAAGAAATGGGGTATATCGTTGGTTTAAATCTGATGCAAGCGGGCGGAAAACCATCCGAGGTTATAGCGGAAAAAGTACAGACGGTAGCAAAAGCAAACCCTGACGTCATCTATTTTGCTGACTCTCTCGGTAATATGGATAGTGCAGAAGTCACTCGCATTGCCGAAATTGTAAAGCAAAACTGGGATGGCGACATTGGCATCCACACCCATAACAACATGGGTCAAGCAATGTCTAATACGATGACAGCTCGTTCGAATGGTGTTACATGGTTGGATGTAACCGTTACCGGAATGGGACGAGGCGCTGGGAATGCCCAGACCGAAAACCTGCTCGCCGAACTTGATGGACTAGATAAATACTTGCCAACAGCAATATATGAACTAGTTATTCGCCATTTTGAGCCAATGCAAAGAAGATACGGTTGGGGTTCAAGCCTTCTATATTACTTGGGAGCCAAAAACGATATTCACCCAACTTATATTCAAAATATGCTTTCTAATCCTAATTACGGAACAGAAGAAATTGTTGGCGCTATCGAGCATTTAAAAAAACTAGAAGGTACGACAAGCTATAATGGTGATGTCTTAGAAGAAGCGCTTACTGTAGGGAAAATAAGCCAACCAACTGAAAGCCAATCAGATCTATCAGGGATCTTTTCAGGAAAAGAAATTTTACTGGTCACTAATACGCCCAATGCTGCAACACATAGAGTCGCGATCGAGACATACATTAAGACTCGAAAGCCTATCGTAATTGGCATCAATACAAAGCATGAGATTAACACTGAGCTTTTCGATTACTTTGCTGTATCTCATAACTCTAAATACTTGTCAGAAAGCAGCCATTACTCAGAAGTAGCCAAACCCGTATTTTTGCCAAAGAACCGCTTTGACGAAGACGAGCTAAGTAAATTTAGTAATATTTCTATGATTGATTACAGTAGCACCATAGAGAAGGATACTCTCACCGCCCATAAAAACTACTGTACACTACCGTATGACAATACCGCTGCATATGCGTTATGTATCGCTTTTATAGGTCAAGCGCAGAAGATATCTCTCGTTGGTTTTGATGGTTATGATGTGACTGACCGACGCCAAATGGAAATGAATGAGATCTTTAGCATGGTTAGTCAGCAGTTTGGAAGTACATCAATTCAAGCGTTAACCCCAACCACTTATCCAGTAAAAGCAGGGTCTATTTATGCACCCGCTATTTAATGGCTATGATACTGTTATTTTTGACTGCGATGGCGTGATCCTAGACTCAAATAACCTCAAAATTGATGCCATGCGTAATGCTTTACGCATGGCCCAAGTATCAGAGCTCGAAATAGACAATTGTTGCAATTACTTTAAAGCTAATTTTGGCAAATCGCGTTTTCATCATGTGAGTTACTTTGTTGAACATTTCATCCTAAATACAGATGAAGCATTGTACGAACGTATACTAAGCTTCTACTCAAAGCAGTGTGAAGAGCTATACATGGAAGCTCAACTAACGCCTAATTTTATTGCAGCAATTACAGATTGCCCAGCCAAACTCTATGTAGCGAGTGGATCTGCTCAAGACGAATTACGAGAAGTATTTGTTAAAAGAAAGCTGGCACAATATTTTACGTTAATTCTAGGATCACCTACCGCGAAAGCAGATAACGTTGCAACCATCCTAAAGGAGTCTTCAGGCGCGGCTCTAATGATCGGTGACGCATTATCAGACTTTCACGCAGCCAAAGAGAATAATATTGATTTTCTTGGCTATCTTCCTTATTCAAATGTAAAAGAAGAGCTTGAAAGCTTATCAAAAAGTGAAGGTTTCGATATTCTAAGGAGTTGGTAAGCATGAGTTTCCATGTCTTTTTACCATGCCGAAAAGGCAGTGAACGTATCCCAAACAAAAATACCAAAGACTTTGCTGGTATAAAAGGTGGGTTGCTAAAAATCAAACTGGATCAGTTAATCAATATAACTGACCTAGATTCGATAGTCGTATCTTCAAATGATGACGATGTTCTAGAGTTTGCTTCAACATATAAAGATTCTCGCATACGAATAGATGAACGCCCGGAGCACTTAGGATCAAGTTCAACAAGCACTGATGAGCTTATTAGATATGTTCCTTCGATTATTACGACAGGTCACGTACTTTGGACTCATGTAACCTCACCATTCTTAGGCGAGTCAGGTTATAGCGCTATTATCAAACAGTATAATCAAGCACTCATGGAAGGTTATGATTCATTAATGACGGTCAAAGAGCTACGCGGTTTTATTTGGAATAAAGATAGGCCAATTAGCTACGATCGTAATATAGAAAAATGGCCTAGAACTCAGACGATTGAACCTCTGTATGAAATCGATAGCTCAGTCTTTTTAAATAGCATAGAAAACTACAAAAAACTAAATGACCGAATTGGATTAAAGCCTTCGATGTATATACAGGATGCAGAGAGCTCAATTGATATAGATTGGCCAGAAGACTTTACTTTCGCAGAGTCCGTTTGGTTACAGAAAAATAGATAAATAATCATAGGTAAGTGGGCATTACCATTGTAGCGTCTACTTACCTGTAATTTCACTGCCGAGGGTAAGCATCGATCATAGAAAAATTAGACCTATTTACGACTTTTACCCCTTTTAGCTCTGCCCATTTATTCAGCAGTTGATGTGCATAAAACGTCAGAAAAGTTAATCGCATCAAGTCCGTCATGTTAAAAGGTTTGATCTTTTGAGGATTTTCTAGAAGTGGCAACTTCTCTTCTTTTCCATAGAAATGCTTGTAGACCATATAAAGCTGGTTATTTTCTTGATCGACATGGACATCATTATGGAAGCTCATATCTGCCCCAAATATTTCCACTGAATCATATTCACATAAAATTGCCACATACACAGCAAAGATAAGAACATTTACGGCTGGAGGTGCAACAATACCTGAAGATAATGCTATTGGCCCATATTTAATATTGGTTACATTACTAGGAATTGCTCGAAGCACTTTTACAGCTATGTTGCTGTTTTTGATATTTCCCTGAATGAACGCTATGTCAGCAAAGTCAGGAATAATCAATTGCATTTTCCAAGACACAAGTTCGTTTAGATCTTTAAACAATTTATCTCTTTTTTCCACCAACGAACTATGAGTGGCTTCATCCCAGAAATAGCTATCAATCAAAATATATTTATTGGGTTTCAAAGTCGTAAAGTGCTCAGACTCCGAAAAGTGATTCACAGCAATCACATCAGTATCTTTACTGATATTATTAATATCTGATTTTAAGGATGGTCCATTACCTAAAACAGTACATTTCTCATATGTACGATAAAAGTCTTTAGGTGAGTCAGTACTTTTATCACTTCGTTTTTTGAATGAGCGGAAAGTTGAAGCAAAATGCCTCTTCATACTTATCGATTGCTTTATATTTTTAATTGTACTCATTTTAACCTACGCAAAACTTTTAAAACCGTTCGATAATCCAATGTTTTAACAAGATAACAAATCGCTTCGATGTACAAAGCAAAATTTGATTGTGGAAGTGATGACATAAACTCAGCAGTACGCATCCGTTTTTTAATCGCACTCACAGCTTCATTGGCATTTTTACTCTGCGCATCTCGTAAGTTCATTTTAAGATCTTGCAGCTCACGCTGAGCATTGATCACTGTGTTGTTATATTTTTCTTCGCGTGTTTCTTTTGCGAACGTTGATATGCCACCTAGCCGATATTGAATCCACTTTTTGTGTTCATGATGAATACCATTTAACAAAAAGGCTCGGAGAACATTGATCCGGTCTTCATTGATGATGTCTATGTTGTAGGGCTCAAACTCATTCAATACATCAGAGGTAAAAGCAGCACAACAGCCATCTACTGCACACTTTCGATTAATAATATTTTCGAGTGTGTAAGGTTTTTTATTTTGCTTGATCGATTCAAATGGCTCAATGACATCACCTTGCTCAGAGATTTTGTCGTAACTACCAATAATTAAGCTTGGTTTACCATTTTTCAACCAAGTTTCATAAGTTTCCTCAATTCGGTTCGGCATCGCTATATCATCGCCCGCTTGTACAATAATAAGCTTATTTTGGTACTGCCCCCGTAAGGAGTTGATTTGGCTAACTAAACCAATATTTTGCTTATTGTGGCGATATTCGATATTTAATCCTTTAGGCGCAAATTCTAAAAGCGATAGAATCTTTTCATGGCTATCATCTGGAGAGCAATCGTCCAATACTAACAGCTGGCTCGGCCATGCTGTTTGCTCCAATGCCGCCGGAAGCGTTTTATCGAGATAACTTGATTGTTTATAGCAAAAGAAGACGTAGACAACATCTTCCAATACTCGAACCTGATCTTGCATAACTCTTAGGCCTCAAAAGAGTTCACTGCATCAACCACAACATTTCTCTCTTGCTCACTCAAGTAGGGCGACATCGGTAATGACAGCACCTCATTTTG
>NZ_MQVK01000048.1:0-33750 GCF_002002385.1 Vibrio sp. SALL6 | reverse complement strand
GCTAAGTCTTCTAGGTTAATTTTAAACCTAAGACGAGAACCTCATTGGCTCGTGGTGAGAGATGAGCGAGTAAACCCAGCTTCGGCTGGGTTTTTTTCTGCCTTTAAAAGAGCGAAGATATTCATCAAAGACAATATTAGAGCTTCATCACACTTCAGTAAGCCAAAGAAAATAATCGCAAAAAATTGAAAATTTCTCCTAAAGGATATGCATACGTCGCCGTTAAAGGGACTGAGAGAAATGAGATGTACCTAAGTGAGGTGAGAGACACGACGGTACATTCACTAAGCCTTAAGGAGATCAATTATGGCGATTAACGTTAATACTAACGTTTCTGCGATGACCGCACAGCGTTACCTAAACCACGCGGCTGAAGGTCAACAAAAATCAATGGAGCGTTTGTCTTCGGGTTATAAAATCAATAGCGCGAAAGATGATGCTGCAGGTCTACAGATTTCAAACCGTTTGAACGCTCAAAGCCGTGGCCTAGACATGGCTGTGAAAAACGCGAACGACGGTATCTCCATTGCACAGGTTGCTGAAGGTGCAATGAATGAATCTACCAACATCCTACAACGTATGCGTGACCTATCGCTTCAATCTGCGAACGGTTCTAACTCAAAAGCAGAACGTGTAGCGATCCAAGAAGAAGTAACAGCGCTAAACGACGAACTAAACCGTATCGCTGAAACAACCTCTTTCGGTGGTAACAAACTGCTTAACGGTACGTACGGTACTCAATCTTTCCAAATCGGTGCGGACTCTGGCGAAGCAGTAATGCTTTCTATGGGCAGCCTACGTTCTGATACTTCAGCAATGGGTGGTAAGAGCTACTCAGCAGAAGAAGGTAAAGATGCATCTTGGACAGTTGGTGATAAAACTGAGCTTAAAATGAGCTACACCAACAAACAAGGTGAAGAGAAAGAACTTACCATCAAGGCTAAGCAAGGCGACGACATCGAGCAGCTAGCAACTTACATCAACGGTCAAAGCGAAGATGTAAAAGCGTCTGTTGGTGAAGACGGCAAGCTACAAGTATTTGCTTCTACTCAGAAAGTAAATGGTGAAGTTGAGTTCTCTGGCAACCTAGCTGGCGAGATCGGTTTTGGTGATGCGAAAGACGTAACGGTTAAAGACATCGACGTAACAACGGTTGCAGGCTCTCAAGAAGCTGTAGCAGTTATCGACGGTGCACTTAAATCAGTAGACAGCCAACGTGCGTCACTAGGTGCTTTCCAGAACCGTTTCAACCACGCAATCAGCAACCTAGACAACATTAACGAAAACGTTAATGCATCTAACAGCCGTATTAAAGATACTGATTACGCGAAAGAAACAACAGCGATGACTAAGTCGCAAATTCTTCAGCAAGCAAGTACTTCAATCCTGGCTCAAGCGAAGCAGTCACCATCTGCAGCGCTAAGCTTGTTGGGCTAACAAGGTCGACCCAGCCTAGTGCTTAGGTCACCAAAACGATAGATCCTATCGTTAGCTCATAAGGTGGAAGGGAGATTGTAATGGAAATATCCTCCTACGCATCGAACATCCAGCCTTACGGCACACCGAATGGCACAAATGTTGCAAATAAAAATGGCAACGGCATAGGTACGCCTAGCACAGCAAGTTCAACCGGTGACGTTTCGCCGCAAAAAGCGAAAGGCACCGAGCACGACTTCTCTGTTCAAGCGGCAATCGAGATGGCGGAAAGCCGTCAGGAGCTAAACAGAGAAGAACGTGAAAAAATGGTCGAACAAATGAATGAGTTTGTCTCGTCCATCAACAAAGGAGTAGCGTTTCGTGTGGATGAAGAATCCGGCAGAGACGTTGTGACGATTTACGAAACCAATACTGGTGATGTGATTCGTCAATTTCCTGATGAAGAACTGCTAGTGGTATTGCGTCGCCTAGCTGAGCACACAGCTAACAGCGGTTTGTTAGTTGAAAAAGTGTAAGTCGTTTTTGAGGTGATTTAATGAGTTTAGGCCCTGTGGGGATGTCTGGCGGCATGGATATTAATTCCATGGTCAGCAAAATTGTGGATGCGGAACGTGTGCCTAAGCAGCAACGCATCGACAACGATCGCACGACAATCAATGCCAGTATCAGTGCCTATGGGCGACTCAGAGAATCGTTGGATACGATGAAAAATCTCATGGCGAACTTTCGTCAGGAGAAAGCGTTTGCCGTCCGCACGGTTGAAACCACGGACGACAATATCGTATCGGCCACCGCAACCACTGACGCTATAGCCGGTAAGTATGCTATCGATGTGTTGCAGCTTGCACAGAGCCACAAAGTCGCTTCTGACGTATTGCCAGAAGACGCAAAATTTGGTCCTGGTAAGCTGCAGATTTCGCTTGGTGATGACCGTTTTAATATCGAGGTTCGTTCTCGATCTAAGCTCATCGATGTCGTACGCGGCATCAATGGTGCTAAAGACAACCCTGGCGTTCGTGCCTCCGTCATTAATGATGTCGAAGGACCGCGTCTCATCCTTGCCTCAAACCTCTCTGGTAAGGATTATCAAATCAAAGTCAGCGTGGAAGCCGAAAGAGGCAACCCTCTGAAATATTTCGAATACCAAACACTTGAAGACCGAGTTAATGCGCTTGAAGAAGCACGTGCTGCGGCAGAAGAAGTGTTAGGGCCACTACAAACTCCGCAACAACCGGATCAACCAGAAATTCTGGATGAGAACGGCAACCCTCTACCTCCAGAAGCGCAAAAAGCGGCAGATAATGCACAAGATGATGCATCGCAAGAGCCGATCTCAGCTGCTGGTGCAGAGGCTGCTAAAGCCGGACAAGAAGCCATTGAGAAGGCCAATCAACGTTCGAGCTTGCGACCTGAAGAGCGCATTCCAGGTTGGACAGAAACTGCGTCAGGCACCTTACTGGATTCATACGAAGAGCCAGAACTGGAATTGGATGAAAAGGCGATAGAGAAAGCGCCGGATGTTTCAGGTTGGAATAATGCCGCCTCAGGCACATTGACGGATTCTTACGTTACGACCAAAGAAGCTAAGCAGCTCCTAGAACAAGAAAAAGCAGAAATCGAGCAGAAAATTGCGGATGAAAAGCAAGAACTCGACGCAAAAGTCGAACGTGGTGAGCTTTCCGAAGAGCAAGCCAAGCAAATTCATCGTGCGAAACTCGATCCTCAAGAGCGTGAACGTCTAGAAAAAATCGACGAAGCAGAAGCCAAAATCGCAAAAGCGCAATCCTCATTCGAAGAATACCTTGGTATGACAGAGGTACAAGCAGGGCAAGATTCTGAAGTGCTGCTTGATGGCGTGGCAAAACTTTCAAGCCATAACAACGTAATTGAAGACGCCATTGAAGGCGTAGATTTGACACTTAAAGGCAAGTCAGAACCAAACAAGCCGCCTGCAGAAATCGGAGTCGAGTACGACCGTCAAAGTGTACGCAGCGACATCGAAAACTTTGTTTCGGCGTACAACTCGTTTTATCAAACTTCGCAAGCACTCTCGAGTGTGGACCCAACTACCGGCCAAAAAGGGCCGCTAGCTGGTGACAGCACGGTGCGAAGTGCCGATTCACGATTGAAAGCCGTCTTTTCAAGCCGAATCGATCAAGCACCAGAAAATCTGAAATCATTGACAGAATTTGGTATTACCACGACGCGTCAAGGCACGCTTGAAATCAACTATGACATGCTTGACCGTCAGTTGAACAATAACTTCAACGAGTTAGAAAAATTCTTCGGTGGTAACACTGGTTTTGCGAAGCGTATCGAAGATGCGATTCACGGCATCACCGGTATTACGGGCAGCATTCGTACGCGAGAGAAAAGTCTCACAGAACAAAACTACCGTTTGAATGATGACCAAGCGGCATTAGATCGCCGCATGGAAGGGCTGGAAAAGCGTACCCATGCGAAATTTACCGCGATGCAAGACGCGACAGGTAAGATGCAGGGTCAACTTGGGGCTCTTATGAGTGCGTTAGGTTAATAAATGCAAAATGAACTCATAGAAATTAGTGATATAGATCAACTAATTACGCAAGAGCTGGAAAAAGTTGACTTTAATACTGAAGAAATTCTTCGCTTGGTCGATATCAGGGAACGGTTATTGCAAAACCTGTTACCAATTATTCAACAAAATCCCTTGGTAAAGCAGGATGTAGAGTGGCAAGACTTGCTGACTCGTACCAAAAGAATTGTCGAGCTGATGCAATCAGAAACGTCAAAGGTCGGAAAAGAGCTTCACAAACTCCGTTATGGCCAACGTTCGCTTCAGCAGTACAAAAAATTTATTTAAAAGAGGATTACTATGCGCGGTTCTTTGCAAGCATACAAAAAAGTATCAGTCGACAGCCAGCTGAGCGCGGCTTCTCCGCACAAAGTCATTCAAATGCTTATGGCTGGTGCAATTGAGCGCCTTATTCAAGGCAAAGCAGCCATGCAAGCAGGCAATATCCCAGCAAAAGGCGAGCGTTTAGGTAAAGCACTCGACATTATTATTGCGCTACGCAGCTGTTTGTCGATGGAAGATGGTGGTGACATCGCTTCAAACTTAGATTCATTGTATGAGTTTATGATCACGCAGATTTCTGCGGCAAACCACCAGAATGATCCACAGCCGATCGACGACGTTATTGACATTATTCGTGAGATTAAATCGGCTTGGGATCAGATCCCAACAGAGTTCCACAACTTGACGGCAGCAGAAGTCGGCATTTAATAATCAAAACAATGCTTTAGGATCGACTTAAAATATTAAGACTGCATTAGCAACAAGTTGCGCATGAAAGTTACAATCGAGCTCACACCTCTATATTGCTTGGTTGCCTTATTTTCATATTCAAATAAAATAGAAGCCATTAGTAGCCCTAATGGCTTTTTTTGTTGCTGATTTTCCTATTTTGTCGATCGTAAATTGAGTGTGGTGTTTCCGCCTTCTTTAGCACCCAATTGCGCAAATCCAGGTTTGGCCGCAACGCACCTAAAATAAAGGCAATCATTCTTACTTATGCAAGGTTTGGCAAAGCTGCTTGTAATTGATGATGACGCATCAAGTCGTTTGAATTTAAGCAATATATTGGAATTTGTTGGAGAAAGTTGCGAAGCTGTCGGTTCCGAACAGCTAGGCGATGTTGATTGGTCTAGCGTATGGTCAGGCTGTATCGTTGGCAATATCTCAGCAGGTCGAGCGGCAACTGCCGTGATGGCTCGTCTCAACGATGCATACCATATCCCACTTCTTGTCTTGGGCAGCTTTCCTTTGCCTGTGGACGATCTCCCAAACTTTGTTGGCGAATTAGAGCAACCGCTAAATTACCCGCAGCTTAGTGAAGCGTTACGTCACTGCAAAGATTTTCTTGGCCGTAAAGGGGTCAATGTTGTTGCTAGTGCGCGTAAAAACACGCTGTTTCGTAGCTTAGTAGGGCAGAGCCGCGGTATTCAAGAAGTTCGTCATCTTATTGAGCAAGTATCGGGTACAGAAGCCAATGTCTTGATCCTTGGTGAATCGGGTACGGGTAAAGAAGTGGTAGCACGTAACATTCACTACCATTCGTCATACCGCAATGGTGCGTTTGTGCCAATTAACTGTGGTGCAATCCCACCAGAGCTACTCGAAAGCGAATTGTTTGGCCACGAAAAAGGCGCGTTTACTGGTGCGTTAACGGCGCGTAAAGGTCGATTTGAATTAGCAGACGGTGGCACGATCTTCCTTGATGAAATTGGTGACATGCCAATGTCGATGCAAGTGAAGTTATTGCGTGTACTTCAAGAACGTTGTTTTGAGCGAGTTGGCGGAAACTCGACAATCAAAGTCAACGTGCGTGTGGTCGCTGCGACACACCGTAATTTGGAAAGCATGATCGAAGAAGGCACGTTCCGTGAAGATTTGTTCTATCGTTTGAACGTTTTCCCAATCGAAATGCCAGCGCTAAAAGAGCGTAAGCAAGATATCCCATTGTTATTGCAAGAGCTGATGACACGTCTGGAAGCCGAAGGCGGCCAGCCAATCTGTTTCACGCCGCGTGCGATCAACTCTTTGATGGAACACCACTGGCCGGGTAACGTGCGCGAGTTAGCTAACCTTGTTGAGCGCATGATCATTTTGTACCCAAACAGTCTGGTTGATGTGAACCATCTTCCGACGAAATATCGCTACAGTGATATTCCAGAGTTCCAACCTGAAGGTAATCCGTTCACTTCGATTGAAGAGCAAGAGCGCGATGTGTTCCAAGACATCTTCTCGGAAGACTTCAGCTTTGACGAGCAAAGCGATCTGGATCACAACATGAATGCGCCTCAAGCGTTGCCACCAGAAGGGGTGAACCTAAAAGAGCTATTAGCAGATTTGGAAGTCAACATGATCAGCCAAGCGTTAGAAGCGCAAGGTGGGGTCGTTGCAAGAGCTGCTGATATGCTGGGTATGCGCCGTACAACGTTGGTTGAGAAAATGCGCAAGTATAATTTGCAGCGTTAGATCGAGCTTCAGTTCAATCACAAAAGTTATCTTTTCTGACATTAAAATCAGACATTTCTCGGCGTCAACTTATTGTCGATAACATAACGTCATGATAAATATAAAAAATAGCTTGGTACGCTAATTGCTTACCAAGCTATTTTACTTTTTAGTGGCGATATTTCGACAGGCAGTGAATGGACAATAACACCAACCAATCCCATTTAGACTCAGTAGAAAACCAAGTTGAGCGCTATAAGCAGGTATTGGATGTGATGCCCGCTGGGGTTATTTTGCTCGACACGTATGGTGTTGTGCGAGAAGCCAACCCCGAGGCACACCGAATTCTAGAAATCCCACTGGTTAACGAGAAATGGTTCAACATCATTCAAGCGGCTTTTGATCCGCGTGAAGATGATGGCCACGAAGTGTCACTGCGTAATGGTCGCAAAGTGCGTTTGGCGATTTCTGCCTCCGCGACAGGGCAGCTGATCCTCATCACCGACTTAACCGAAACCCGTTTACTGCAAGCTCGTGTGAGTGATCTACAACGTCTTTCTTCATTAGGGCGTATGGTTGCATCGCTAGCGCATCAAGTGAGAACGCCGCTGTCGAGCGCAATGTTGTACGCCTCTAATTTGGGCGCGCCTAATCTTCCGCCAGCGACGAGAGAGCGCTTCCAAAGTAAATTAATGGATCGACTGCACGATTTGGAGAAGCAGGTTAATGATATGCTGCTTTTTGCCAAAGGTGGTGATAATAAAGTCATTAAGCCATTTACGATTGCTCAATTGGTTGCTGAATACCAACCAATGGTCGAAACAGCTCTTAAAAATAACAACATTGATTACTTCCTCGAAGTAGAAGAAGAACAGACCGAACTGCTTGGCAACGCGAATGCTATCGCCTCTGCACTGAGTAACTTGGTGATGAATGCGATTCAAATGTCAGGCAAAGAGTCGCAAATCGACATCTTTTTCCGCCCGGTAAACGGTGAACTGCGCATTTCTGTGCAAGACAGCGGCCCGGGTGTACCACAAGAACTACAGGCCAAAATTATGGAGCCATTTTTTACCACGCGTTCTCAAGGAACCGGGTTAGGGCTGGCTGTCGTTCAAATGGTTTGCCGTGCCCATGACGGCCGATTGGAACTTATTTCAGAGCAGGGTGATGGAGCCTGCTTCACCATGTGCATTCCGCTGGAGCGAGTGCAATCAGAAGCGCAATAAGCGGCTTCTGGTAATAACAATTACTGGAGAATCAGAATGGCGCAAAGCAAAGTGCTGATCGTAGAAGACGACGAAGGTCTTCGTGAAGCCCTCGTGGATACTCTGGCTCTGGCAGGGTATGAATGGTTAGAAGCCGATAGTGCAGAAGACGCATTAGTAAAGCTGAAATCAAATGCGGTTGATATCGTGGTATCTGATGTGCAAATGGCAGGTATGGGTGGCTTGGCGCTGCTGCGTAACATCAAACAAAATTGGCCGAACTTACCAGTGCTGCTAATGACGGCTTACGCCAATATCGAAGATGCCGTTTCTGCAATGAAAGATGGCGCGATTGATTACATGGCGAAACCATTTGCGCCAGAAGTGCTGCTTAATATGGTAAGCCGCTATGCTCCTATCAAAAGTGATGACAACGGTGATGCTGTCGTTGCTGATGAAAAGAGTCTGCGCTTACTTGCTTTGGCTGATAAAGTGGCTCGCACGGATGCGAACGTGATGATCTTAGGCCCAAGCGGTTCGGGTAAAGAAGTGATGTCGCGTTACATTCACAAAGCATCAAACCGTAAAGACGGCCCATTCGTTGCGATTAACTGTGCGGCGATTCCTGACAACATGCTGGAAGCGACGCTATTCGGTTACGAAAAAGGTGCATTCACTGGTGCTGTTCAGGCGTGTCCGGGTAAGTTCGAACAAGCGCAAGGCGGCACAATCTTACTTGATGAAATCAGCGAGATGGACTTAAACCTGCAAGCGAAGTTATTGCGTGTTTTGCAAGAGCGCGAAGTAGAGCGTCTTGGTAGCCGTAAAAGCATCAAGCTAGATGTTCGTGTGCTAGCGACCAGTAACCGTGATCTCAAACAGTATGTGTCGGAAGGTAATTTCCGTGAAGACTTGTACTACCGCCTGAATGTGTTCCCAATCGCATGGCCAGCGCTGAATGAGCGTAAAGGGGACATTGCGCCACTTGCGAAGCATCTTGCCGAGCGTCACTGTAGCAAAATGGGTATGCCTGTTCCTCAGTTCTCGCCAGTTGCAGTGGAAAAACTATTGCAGTACCCATGGCCAGGTAATGTTCGAGAGCTGGATAACGTTGTACAACGCGCGCTGATTTTGAGTGAAAACGGCGATATCGGTGCAGAGCACATCTTGCTAGAAGGCGTGGATTGGCAAGATGCCAACAGCTTGCAATACGTTGTGCAAAGTGCAGAAACATTGGTCCCTGATGTCAAGCCTGTTGCTCAAGCTGAATCCGTCAACCGCGTTAACACTGGCGGCGAGGGGTTGGGTGGCGAGCTGCGCGATCAAGAGTACGCGATCATTCTAGAAACCTTGGTGGAATGTAGTGGCCGACGCAAAGAAATGGCAGAGAAATTAGGCATAAGCCCACGTACTCTGCGCTACAAACTTGCCAAAATGCGTGACGCGGGTATAGATATTCCGAGTTAGGTTTCACACGCGTAGCCATAAGACAAAAGTGTGAGTAAACTATACTGCTGGCGTCTTATGGCACATAAATTGCTGTGTCAATATTTAGTTTAAATAGATAGTCAAACTTTTGGCTCAGAGGTGATAATGAAAGTTGATGGTATTCAGGCCGAAATGCGCGCCATGATGGTTGAAGCGACCAACACCACTCCGACAGGAACGGGTGCGAAAGTGGGTGCAGATTTCAATGATCTCCTAACCAAAGCCATCAATAACGTAAACTCACTTCAAAAATCATCTGGCGATCTACAAACGCGTTTTGATCGTGGTGATGCCGATGTTTCCTTATCTGACGTCATGATTGCTCGTAACAAATCCAGTGTTGCTTTTGAAGCCACTGTTCAAATCCGCAATAAGCTCGTTGAGGCCTACAAAGACCTCATGAACATGCCAGTGTAATTTAGGTAATAAGTGTGGCAGACAAGTCTACAGATTTAACCGTCACTGATGGCGGCTCAGATGGCGCACTGGTTTCTAGCTCCGATATGGATGTGGAAAGCCAAAATCCAGATTTAGAAGAGCGCAGTGCATCAAAATTCGATATGGCCGTGGGCGACCTCGATTTGCTTCGACAGGTCGTGCTTGTGCTATCGATCTCTATCTGTGTTGCGTTAATCGTGATGTTGTTCTTCTGGGTAAAAGAACCAGAAATGCGTCCGCTTGGCGCTTACGACACTGAAGAACTGATCCCTGTTCTGGATTACCTTGACCAGCAAAAAATCAATTACAAACTCGATGGTAATACCGTTTCGGTGGAGTCGAGCGAGTACAACTCAATCAAATTAGGCATGGTGCGTTCGGGCGTCAATCAAGCGACCGAAGCGGGTGATGACATTCTGCTGCAAGACATGGGCTTTGGCGTTTCTCAGCGCTTAGAGCAGGAACGTCTTAAGCTCAGCCGTGAGCGTCAGCTAGCTCAAGCCATTGAAGAAATGAAGCAGGTTCGCAAAGCGCGAGTGTTGTTGGCGTTGCCGAAACACAGTGTGTTTGTGCGTCATAACCAAGAAGCTTCCGCCTCAGTATTTTTGACGCTATCGACAGGTGCCAACCTCAAGCAGCAAGAAGTGGACTCGATTGTCGATATGGTCGCGAGTGCCGTTCCAGGCATGAAGACATCGCGCATTACCGTCACGGATCAGCATGGCCGTTTGTTGAGCTCTGGTTCGCAGGATCCGGCGTCTGCAGCGCGTCGTAAAGAGCAAGAGTTAGAACGCAGCCAAGAACAAGCATTGCGTGAAAAAATCGACTCTGTTCTACTGCCTATTCTTGGTTTTGGTAACTACACCGCGCAAGTGGATATCCAAATGGATTTCAGTGCGGTTGAGCAAACTCGTAAACGTTTCGACCCAAATACGCCATCGACCCGCAGCGAGTACGCGCTAGAAGATTACAACAACGGCAACATGGTAGCTGGCATTCCGGGTGCACTTAGTAATCAGCCTCCGGCGGATGCTTCTATTCCGCAAGACGTCGCGCAAATGAAAGACGGATCGGTAATGGGGCAAGGCTCTGTACGTAAAGAATCGACCCGCAACTTCGAGCTAGACACCACGATTAGCCATGAGCGTAAGCAAACGGGCACAGTGGCGCGCCAAACTGTTTCAGTTGCCATCAAAGACCGTCGCCAAGTTAATCCAGATACAGGTGAAGTGACCTACACACCAATGTCGGAAGGTGAAATCAACGCGATTCGTCAGGTGTTGATTGGCACCGTCGGCTTTGATCAATCTCGTGGTGATTTACTTAACGTATTGAGCGTCAAGTTTGCCGAGCCAGAAACCGAGCAGCTTGTTGACCAACCGATTTGGGAACACCCGAACTTCAACGATTGGGTTCGTTGGTTCGCCAGCGCTTTAGTTATCATCGTGGTTGTGCTTGTACTGGTTCGCCCTGCAATGAAGAAACTGCTTAACCCAGCTGGTGATGACGACGATGAAATGTACGGCCCAGACGGTTTGCCAATTGGTGCCGATGGCGAAACCAGCCTAATTGGTAGCGACATTGAAAGCAGTGAGCTGTTTGAATTTGGTTCAAGTATCGATCTGCCTAACCTTCATAAAGATGAAGACGTACTGAAAGCGGTTCGTGCACTTGTAGCGAACGAACCAGAGCTAGCGGCTCAAGTTGTGAAAAACTGGATGAACGAAAATGGCTAACGATATCGTACCTCAAGATGAAAACGGCGCAGGCATGCCAGTTGAGTTTGATGCCTCCACCATTACTGGTGAAGAGAAAGCGGCCATTTTGTTATTAAGTCTGAATGAGCAAGATGCGGCTGGCATCATCCGTCATTTAGAACCGAAGCAAGTACAGCGCGTTGGTAGTGCAATGGCGCGTGCTAAAGATTTAAGCCAAGAGAAAGTATCGGCGGTGCACCGTACGTTTTTGGAAGATATCCAGAAATACACCAACATTGGTATGGGCAGCGAAGACTTTATGCGTAATGCCTTGGTGGCCGCGCTGGGTGAAGACAAAGCGAACAACTTGGTTGATCAAATTCTGCTGGGTACCGGTTCGAAAGGTCTGGATTCATTGAAATGGATGGACCCACGCCAAGTGGCAAGCATTATTGTCAACGAACACCCGCAAATTCAAACCATCGTATTGTCGTACTTGGAAGCGGATCAATCGGCGGAAATTCTTTCTCAGTTCCCAGAGCGTGTGCGTTTGGATCTGATGATGCGTATTGCCAACCTTGAAGAGGTTCAGCCATCAGCATTGGCAGAGCTAAACGAGATCATGGAGAAGCAGTTCGCGGGTCAAGCGGGTGCACAAGCAGCCAAGATTGGCGGCTTGAAGGCAGCAGCCGAGATCATGAACTACCTAGACAACAACGTCGAAGGTATCTTGATGGAACAAATCCGCGACCAAGACGAAGACATGGCGACGCAAATCCAAGATCTTATGTTCGTCTTCGAGAACTTGGTCGAAGTGGACGACCAAGGTATTCAGAAATTGCTGCGTGATGTACCGCAAGACGTTCTACAAAAAGCACTTAAAGGTGCCGATGATTCTCTACGTGAGAAAGTCTTCAAGAACATGTCTAAGCGTGCCGCTGAGATGATGCGTGACGACATCGAAGCGATGCCACCAGTGCGTGTGGCAGACGTAGAAGCGGCGCAGAAAGAAATCCTGGCGATTGCTCGTCGTATGGCCGACGCTGGTGAAATCATGCTTTCTGGCGGCGCAGACGAGTTCTTATAATCTCTATAGCCCTGCGACCTTCTTGTTGCGGGGCACCTTCACTTCAAATCTAAAACACAGTAGGTAACCCATGGCTGGCGATAGAAAACGTGGATTTATCCGTCCTGATGAAGATGATGCGCTGATCGAACCGCAACGTTGGGGTTTACCCGACTATGGCGATTCAAAGGAAAAAAAAGCCAAACAGACTGCGTTTAACTACGATCCTAGCTGGGTGCCAAACTTTGACGAGCCAGAAGAAGAGCAAGCTCTTGAACTGACAGAAGAACAGATCGAACTGATCAAGCAAGGCGCTTATCAAGAAGGTTTGTACCAAGGCCAAGAAGCTGGCTTTAAGCAAGGGTACGACAAAGGCAAAGAAGAAGGCTTGCAAGCAGGCCATGCTGAGGGCTTAGAGCTGGGTAAAGCAGAAGGCGTTTCTGCTGGCCAAGAGTTTATTCAACAGCAGGTTGAAGTGTTTATGAATCTCGCCAACCAGTTTGCTCAACCTTTGGAGCTGATGAATGCTCAGGTAGAGAAGCAACTGGTGGACATGGTGCTGTGCTTAGTCAAAGAAGTGGTGCATGTTGAGGTTCAAACCAATCCACAAATTATCCTCGATACGGTTAAGCAGTCGGTAGAAGCGCTGCCGATTTCTGGCCATCCAATCACACTGCATCTCAACCCTGAAGATGTTGCTATCATTCGCTCTGCGTATGGTGAAGAAGATTTAGATTGCCGTAACTGGACACTGGTTTCTGAGCCATCACTTAATCGTGGCGATGTGCAAATCGAAGCAGGCGAATCGAGCATTAACTACCGCATGGAAGAGCGCATCAAGAGTGTGCTGCACAGCTTTTGTGGCGCGAACCGTCACCAAGAGGGCGAGTAATCCATGCAAGCTTTGGCCGATCGCCTCAAAAACTACAAAGTTGAAGGCTTAACCACGCGCCCGGTCGCTTCTGGCAAATTGGTGCGCGTTGTTGGTTTGACCCTAGAAGCAACGGGCTGTCGTGCGCCGATCGGCAGTCTATGTTTGGTTGAAACCATGTCTGGTCACATGGAAGCCGAAGTAGTTGGGTTTTCTGGTGACAACTTGTATTTGATGCCGAGTGAGCAAATCACCGGTATTTTGCCCGGTGCAAAAGTGACGCCACTTACCAGCGAAGCAGGTTTGCCTGTCGGTATGGAGCTGCTTGGCCGCGTTATTGATGGCGTGGGTAATCCGCTGGATGGACTTGGCCCGATTTACACTGAGCACCGTGCGTCATTTAATGCGGAACCCATCAACCCACTGGCACGAAAACCGATATCTGAACCACTCGATGTTGGCTTAAAAGCGATCAACGGTTTGTTGACGGTAGGCAAAGGCCAGCGTATAGGCTTGTTTGCGGGTTCTGGTGTGGGTAAATCGGTCACGCTAGGCATGATGACACGAGGCACTACGGCGCAAGTGGTGGTGGTAGGTCTGATTGGTGAACGTGGACGCGAAGTTAAAGAATTTATTGAAGAGATTTTAGGCGAAGACGGACGTCGTCGCTCAGTTGTGGTGGCTGCACCAGCTGATGCATCTCCGTTGATGCGTTTGAAGGGGTGTCAAACGGCGCTTACGATTGCCGAGTACTTCCGCGACCAAGGTTTGGATGTGCTGTTGCTGATGGATTCACTGACCCGTTTTGCTCAAGCACAGCGTGAAATTGCCTTGTCGGTTGGTGAACCGCCAGCCACCAAAGGTTATCCGCCTTCGGTATTTGCCAAGTTGCCTGCGCTGGTGGAACGTGCGGGTAATGGCAGCCCAGAGCAAGGCTCGATCACCGCTTTCTTTACCGTTTTAACTGAAGGTGACGATCTGCAAGATCCTATCGCCGATGCGTCTCGTGCCATTCTCGATGGTCACATTGTTTTGTCGCGTGAAATGGCAGACGCGGGTCATTACCCTGCGATTGACGTCGAGAAATCGGTCAGCCGTGTGATGCCTCAGATCACCACCGAAGAACATGTGTTGATGTCGAAGGCGGTACGTCAGGTCTTGTCTATTTGTCGCAAAAATCAAGATTTGGTGTCGATTGGTGCGTACAAGCCGGGCACCGATCCGGCTATCGATGGCGCATTTACATTAAAGCCGAAGCTAGACGAATACTTGCAGCAGCGTATGAAAGAATCGGTGCCATACGACATGTGCGTCAATATGCTCAGAAATATTTTGGGTGGGTAATAGCGTATGAATAATGCTATGGAATTCCTACTTGAGCAGACCAAAGAGCGCGAAGACCAAGCCGTACTTGCGCTGAACAAAGCGCGCTCTGAGCTTGAAGACTATTACCGTCAGGTTGAGCAAATCGAGAAATATCGTCTCGATTACTGCCAGCAGTTGGTAGATCGTGGCCAAGCGGGTTTAACCGCCAGCCAATACGGGCATCTCAACCGATTCTTATGTCAGCTTGACGAGACACTATCAAAGCAAAAGCAAGCAGAGCATCACTTCAAAGAACAAGTCGAAAACTGCAAAGACTACTGGCTCAAAATGCGTCAAGAACGCATGTCTTACGAGTGGATGATCGAAAAGAAAGCGAAAGAAAAGCAAATCGCGGAAGCCAAACGTGAGCAAAAGCAAATGGATGAGTTTTCCACGCTGTTGTTTAGCCGTAAGGCCAAGCCGTTCTAATTTTTGTTGAAGTTGATCTCGCTTCCACTCTTTTCGTGTGCGTTGTCCGTCAGGAAAATAGCCTTATGCGTTGGCGTGATTTTTGCAAATTCATGGTTTAATTATCTAATTTTGTCTCTGATGGGCAATCTGGTCACGCCATAAAAAGGCGTAGCTAAAAACGAGAAAGTTTTTATGAATGTGAATTTGTCTAATGTTTCTGCGACTAGCAAGACCTCAACTTCTGAGTCTTCCGCAAAAGCACCTACAGAAAGCTCTGAAAGCAAAGGTTTTTTTGAAACCTTAGCGGGAGTTTTTACAGGTTCACAAAAAGCAGAAAAAGCGGTCACTCAAACAGCAAGTACAGATGCAAAGACCGACGTTAGCGCCACAGAAGGTGAAACGGTCGAGAAGAATGGCGAGAGCCAAGAATCAGTCGCGAACCGTGAGAGTGTCGACGGAAAAGCGGCTGATGCATTGCTAGAGCATGAAGGCGTAAAAGCCGTTGCTGACGAATCCGAGCAAACTTCGGAAGCATTTCAAGAAGAAGGTAAAGCCCCCGTCGTAGCGAAGCAAGCTTTGTCGCCAATGGAGTCAGAGGCTCTGTTGGATTCAAAACAAAGCGCTCAGAACACAGACTCGCAAGATAAGATAGCGGTGGCCAGTGCGATGGGAGAAGGTCAGCAACTACTCGGTCGTATTGAACAAGCGAATCAAGCATTGCAAACCAATGATTCTTTTGTTGATAGCGGCAAGGGTTTGCCTCTACAGACGACGCAAGCAACCTCTTTCTCTGCTCCAGTGTCGAAACTGTTCGAAACAGATGACGCAAAAGCGCTAGTAGCGTTGCAATCGACGCCTTCTGTTGAGCAAGTGAATTTGGCGGCCGAGCAGCAACTGGAACCAATCTTAGATGCCAATGGAAAGCCGATTGATATTGAGAAGCTACAATCTCAATCAACTGAATGGCAAAACCTGACTGCGCCTCCTGTAATGGATGCTTCAGCAATGCAACAAGCTCAGGCGAACACCTCAGATGCATTGGATGGTTCGGTGTCACTTGACCCTGCGACGGTCGGCTTCGAAAGTCAGGCGGTTCAGCTGGTTTCCATTGATGAGCTGGAAGTCATTGATACCAAGTTGGCGCAAGGCAAACCTCTGAGTGAACAAGAAATCGATGTCATTGAAGGTTTGAGAACGGGTGACGTCGTCGCGGATATTCCTGAGCAAGAGCTAGCCCAGTTGGTTGCGCTGCCAACGGACGTGAAAGCCATTCTTGCGGAGCAAAATACAACGCAGCATACCAATGTACGAAACGGCAGTGAACGAACAGCCGCTACAGTCGCGATGGGGCAACAAGCACAATACGTAAACGCGCAAGAGATGAAGCACGCCGCTGCGCAAGCGCCAATGGCTCAACATGCCGATAAACTTGCGTCCGCACCAATGCCAGATGCGCTGGTGGCGAATAATTTCAACCCAGCAGTTCAAATGGCTGCTAATGGGGAAGTGAGCCACAAAGCGATCAATGCCGCGTTAAGTGCAGGTGCGTTGAAAGCTACGGCGAGCCAGCAAGATAAGCCAGAGTCGCAATACGGATTAGCAGGACAGCTGCAAGCTGCAGCAGGTCAACAAGGCGTAACAGCCCAACAGCAAACCCGAGCGGAAGCCGCTCAGCAAGCGCAACTGCCTCTGCAATTAACAAAAGAGCTCGCTAATGAGCAAGTGGCGGAAAAAGTACAAATGATGATGTCGAAGAACTTGAAGAACCTCGACATCCGACTTGACCCACCAGAGCTTGGCCGTATGCAAATTCGCATGACGATGAACAACGATTTGGCCAACGTGCATTTTACGGTTACCAACCCACAAGCGCGTGACATTATTGAACAAACATTGCCTCGTCTACGTGAAATGTTGGCTCAACAAGGGATGCAACTGGCGGATTCCTCGGTTCAGCAGCAAAGCAGTGGACAACAGCAAAGTGGTTACGCAGCGGCTGAACAAAATGGCCAAGGCACGTCTGGACGCGGTTTTTCTGGCCAGTCAGATGAAAACTTTGATGCCGATGTGAATCTTGATTTGAATGTGGTTTCAAAGCGTGATGGAATTAGTTTTTACGCCTAATGTCGTAACATCAACCATCTTGAACAAGAACAAATAACTAGAGAAAACAATGGCAGAAGAACAGCTACAAGGTGCCGATGCACCAAAAGGTAAAAGCAAGCTACTGATCATCATTATTGCAGTCGTGGTTCTGCTCGGTGGTGGTGGCGCGGCGGCGTTCTTTTTAATGGGATCGGATGATTCGGCTCAAGCTGCAGAGGCGGAGTCGCAGCAAACACAGGCCGCAGCGGCTAACCCAATTGCGTACGTGAATCTTCCGCAACCGTTCATTTTTAACGTGACGGGTGACCGTCGCGATAGACTGGTGCAAATCAAAGCGCAGCTTATGGTACGTGGCTCTGAGAATGAGCAGTTGGCGCGTTACCATTCTCCGTTGGTTGAGAGCTCTTTGTTATCAACATTTGCATCGGCAACGGTAGAGCAGCTTCGTTCTCCAACGGGTCGAGTGGAACTGCGAGACCGAGCTTCCGAAGATATTAAAGCAGCTTTAAATGCTGCGGTCGGCAAGCCAGTGATTGAAAAAGTACTGTTTACAGATTTTGTTATTCAATAGGTAAAACGTGACCGATCTATTAAGCCAAGACGAAATTGATGCGCTACTGCACGGGGTTGATGATGTTGATGACATTGATGAGCCCTTAGATAACGACACGGAAGGTGCCGTCAGTTTCGATTTCTCGTCTCAAGACAGGATTGTCCGTGGTCGAATGCCAACGCTCGAACTGATTAACGAGCGTTTTGCACGACACATGCGGATCAGTCTGTTTAACATGCTGCGCAAAACGGCCGAAGTGTCGATCAACGGCGTACAGATGATGAAGTTTGGCGAGTACCAAAATACGTTGTACGTGCCCACCAGTTTGAACATGGTTCGCTTCCGTCCTCTTAAAGGTACGGCATTGATTACCATGGAAGCGCGTCTCGTCTTCATTCTGGTAGAAAACTTCTTTGGTGGCGATGGCCGCTTCCACGCTAAAATCGAAGGCCGTGAATTTACGCCAACTGAGCGTCGCATTATCCAGCTACTGCTGAAAATCGTGTTTGAAGACTACAAAGAAGCGTGGTCGCCAGTCATGGGCGTCGAGTTCGAATACCTCGATTCTGAAGTAAACCCAAGCATGGCAAACATCGTGAGCCCGACCGAAGTGATTGTCGTGAGCTCATTCCATATTGAAGTGGATGGCGGTGGCGGTGACTTCCATGTCGTAATGCCGTATTCCATGGTCGAGCCAATCCGCGAGTTGCTCGATGCTGGTGTTCAGTCGGACAAGATGGAAACCGACGTACGTTGGAGTTCAGCGCTGCGCGAAGAGATCATGGACTGTCCGGTGAACTTCCGAGTGAATTTGCTGGAAAAAGACATATCGTTGCGCGATTTGATGGAGCTGCAACCAGGCGACATTATTCCGATTGAAATGCCTGAGCACGCAACTATGTTCATCGAAGATTTACCGACTTACCGCGTAAAAATGGGTCGCTCTGAAGACAAGCTTGCCGTGCAAGTCTCTCAAGAGATTGAACGCCCACACGTAGTGAAAACTGATTTAGCCTTCTTGGGCAAAGACATCATGTCTGAGCTTGAGAATGACGATGATAGAGATGATTAAGACTCCTTACTCGTTGATTTGATTGAGTAAGGCTTAACACAGGATAGAAAAATGGAACCAAGTGACGATCAAAAGCTAGCAGACGAATGGGCAGCCGCTCTTGGCGAAGACCCGTCTGCACCTTCTATTGATGTAGATGAAGTATTGGCAGCGCCACTGGAAGAGCTGAAAGATACTTCTCGACCAATTACCGACGATGAACGTCGTAAACTCGATACCATCATGGACATTCCCGTTACCATCTCGATGGAAGTGGGACGTTCGCAAATCAGCATTCGTAACCTATTGCAATTGAACCAAGGTTCGGTCGTAGAGCTAGACCGCCTAGCGGGTGAATCGCTTGATGTATTGGTTAACGGTACGTTGATTGCACACGGCGAAGTCGTGGTAGTGAACGACAAGTTTGGTATCCGTTTGACTGATGTGATCAGCCAAACTGAACGCATCAAAAAGCTGCGTTAATATGACAAGTTCAATCACAAAGAGATTGAAGCAAATCACAGGAGCACTCGGTTTAATGCTGAGTGCTCCTTATGCATTTGCGGCTGCACCAAGTAATCTCGATTTAGCGACCACCTTGGGTTCACTTGTGCTGGTTATTGGTGTCATTTTGCTGTTGGCATGGTTGCTTAAACGCATGCAAGTGCCGGCGTTAGGGCAGCAAAAAGGTTTACGCATCGTGAGCCAATTACCTGTCGGCACCAAAGAGCGAATCGCTGTGGTTCAGGTTGGAGAAGAGCAGTTTTTGGTGGGCATCACCAGTCAATCGATCCAAACCTTAGCCAAGCTAGAAAAGCCATTGAAAGAGGAAGAGTTGGCGACCAATGCTTTTGCCAGTCAGTTCAGCCAACTGATCAAGAAAAATGACAAAGGGTAATCCAATCCGTCTGCTTTTTAGCATTTTGGTGCTACTGGTTGGCGTGCTGTTTTCTTCATTTTCGTTTGCTGAGGCAGAGGAATCACCGCTGCCTGCGAATTTAGCAGAAGGGAGCAGTGTGACGGTTCAGGCCATGCAAAGCGATACCGGAGCAAGTCGCTCTATGTCGGTTGGCAACGGTGCTGGTATTCCAGCTTTCACCATGACCACCAATCCGGATGGCAGTGAAGACTATTCTGTTACATTGCAAATTCTTGCCTTAATGACCATGCTGGGCTTCTTGCCAGCAATGGTGATTTTGATGACGTCTTTCACCCGAATTGTGGTGGTAATGTCGATTCTGCGTCAGGCGATGGGCTTACAACAAACACCATCGAATCAGGTGATCATTGGCATCGCGCTTTTCTTGACCTTCTTTGTCATGTCTCCTGTGCTCAACGAAATCAATGACACGGCTATCCAGCCATACCTCAACGAACAAGTGACAGCGCGCGAAGCATTCGATGCAGCGCAAGTGCCGATGAAGGCCTTCATGCTTAAGCAAACGCGTATCAAGGATTTGGAAACCTTCGTAAATATGTCGGGCGAGCAAGTAACCAATCCAGAAGATGTCTCGATGGCGGTGTTGATTCCCGCTTTTATCACCTCGGAGCTGAAAACGGCGTTCCAAATCGGTTTCATGTTGTTTCTGCCGTTCTTGATCATCGACTTGGTGGTGGCATCGGTTTTGATGGCCATGGGTATGATGATGCTATCGCCAATGATTGTATCGCTGCCGTTTAAGTTGATGCTGTTTGTGTTGGTGGATGGTTGGAACTTGATATTGTCGACCTTAGCCGGCAGTTTCGCCCTTTAGATTGGCACAGAGAAAAGAGGTAAGACATGACTCCTGAAATGTTTGTCGAGCTTTTCCGTGAGGCACTGTGGATGGTGTTGATCATGGTCTGTGCCATTATTATCCCTAGTTTGCTCATCGGCTTGGTCGTGGCGATTTTTCAAGCCGCGACGTCAATTAACGAACAGACATTAAGCTTCTTACCTCGTTTGATCGTGACTTTGTTAGCTTTGATGCTGTTTGGTCACTGGATGACGCAAATGCTGATGGAATATTTCTTCGGCTTGATTGAGCGCTTGCCTCAGGTTCTGTACTAGAGGCTGGTATGGAGTATCCCACTCAAATCATCTTAGACTGGATAGCCAATTATTTTTGGCCGTACGTTCGTATATCGTCGATGTTGATGGTAATGACCGTTACTGGCGCTCGCTTTGTTTCTCCTCGTATTCGTTTGTATCTCGGCCTTGCGATTACTTTTGCCGTGATGCCCGCTATTCCTGCTGTTCCGCAAGACATTCAACTGCTCTCATTTCGTGGTTTTATGACCATCGCAGAGCAGATGATCATTGGCGTCGCGATGGGCATGGTGACGCAATTTATGATCCAAACGTTTGTGTTGCTCGGGCAAATCCTTGGTATGCAATCGAGCTTGGGTTTTGCGTCGATGGTCGATCCTGCCAATGGTCAGAACACGCCATTGCTCGGTCAATTATTCATGTTCTTGACCACCATGTTTTTCCTCGCAACCGATGGTCACTTAAAAATGCTGCAACTGGTGGTGTTCAGCTTTAAAACCCTACCGATAGGGTCGGGCACGCTTACCGCGGTGGATTTTCGTGATATGGCGGGTTGGCTTGGCATTATGTTCAAAACTGCTCTGAGTATGTCGCTATCAGGCATCATCGCGCTGCTTACTATCAACTTGTCGTTTGGTGTAATGACGCGTGCCGCGCCTCAGCTGAACATTTTCTCGCTCGGCTTTGCGTTTGCATTGATGGTGGGTCTATTGATTTGCTGGTACATCTTGGCTGGTCTATACAGTCATTATGAATTGTATTGGGCATTGGGTGAGGAGCAGATTTGTAGCCTCATTCGCTTGGATTGTTAGGAGGCTAGTTTGGCAGAGTCAGACGGTCAGGAACGCACCGAAGAAGCCACGCCCCGACGGTTACAACAAGCCAGAGAAAAGGGGCAGGTCGCACGCTCAAAAGAGCTCGCATCGGCGTCAGTGCTAATTGTGGGTGCTATCGCTCTGATGTGGTTTGGCGAGTCACTCGCACGTTCGCTGTTTTCCATCATGAGTCGTTTGTTTGACCTCAAACGCGATGAAATCTTTGACACAACAAAGCTGTTTGATATCGCATTAGGCGCAATGACAGATTTGCTTTTTCCACTGTTTCTCATTCTTATCACGTTGTTTGTGGCGGCGACGATTGGTGCAGCAGGGGTTGGGGGCATTAGTTTTTCTGCCGAAGCGGCAATGCCTAAGCTGTCCAAAATGAACCCTCTGAGCGGTTTAAAACGCATGGTGGGCATGCAAAGTTGGGTTGAGCTGATCAAATCGATCTTGAAAGTGGTGTTGGTGACAGGCGTTGCCATGTATTTGATCCAAGCGTCGCAAGCGGATTTGATCCAACTTAGCATGGATGTTTACCCGCAGAACATTTTCCACGCGCTGGATATTTTGCTCAACTTCATCTTGTTGATCAGCTGCTCGTTATTGATTGTTGTGGCCATCGATATACCGTTCCAGATTTGGCAGCACGCCGATCAGTTGAAGATGACCAAGCAAGAAGTGAAAGACGAATACAAAGAAACCGAAGGTAAGCCAGAGGTGAAAGGTCGTATTCGTATGCTGCAAAGGGAAGCGGCACAACGCCGAATGATGGCCGATGTGCCTCAAGCAGACGTTATTGTCACCAACCCGGAGCACTATTCTGTGGCACTGCGTTATAAGCAGAAAACAGATCGTGCGCCAGTCGTGATTGCGAAAGGTACGGATCACATGGCGATGAAAATTCGAGAAGTGGCACGTGAGCACGACATTACGATTGTGCCTGCTCCGCCACTTGCACGTGCGCTTTACCATACCACTGAGTTGGAACAAGAAATTCCTGACGGTCTGTTTACCGCGGTCGCGCAAGTGCTGGCGTTTGTGTTCCAGTTAAAACAGTACCGCAAACGTGGTGGTCAGCGACCGAAAATTCAAGATTATGACTTGCCAATCCCGCCGGAACATCGTCATTAATCGTACAAAAAGCAAAATTAAGAAAAATATAAAACAATCAAAGGATTGTGCTGTTATTTAGCTTTGAGTCATTATTTTGGCGTTGATTTTGGTACATAGATTGCTTAAGTCGACTAATTATCAACTATACCTAAACTTTTAGGCGAAAGTGGTCGCGTATAAACATTAGACATACGTATTAAAGTGCGTATTCGCGTGACGCTTCAATTCGATTGAGATACCTCGCAGTATGAAGTTAAGCCTGCCGTTTGCAGATAAATTGCCACGAATTCGTCAGCGTGAGATGCCAGCTATAGGCGCGCCTGTCATGGTTTTGGCCACCCTTGCGATGGTGGTATTACCGATACCCGCGTTCCTACTGGATATGTTCTTCACCTTTAACATCGCCTTAGCCATGGTGGTGTTGTTGGTGACGGTATATACACGCCGCCCGTTAGATTTCGCCGCGTTCCCGACGGTACTGCTGATCGCAACGTTGTTGCGTTTGGCGCTGAACGTTGCGTCTACTCGTGTCGTGTTACTTCACGGCCATGAAGGGGGCAATGCGGCAGGTAACGTTATCGAGGCGTTTGGTAACGTTGTAATTGGCGGTAACTACGCAGTCGGTTTAGTCGTCTTCCTCATCTTGATGATCATTAACTTTATGGTTGTGACCAAAGGTGCGGGGCGTATTTCGGAGGTGAGCGCTCGTTTCACCCTTGATGCGTTGCCAGGTAAACAGATGGCGATTGATGCGGACTTAAACGCAGGCCTTATCGACCAAGAGCAAGCGCGCGTGCGTCGTTTTGAAGTGACCAAAGAGGCAGATTTCTACGGCTCAATGGATGGTGCGTCCAAGTTTGTAAAAGGCGATGCGATAGCCGGTATTTTGATTCTGTTTATCAACATCATCGGCGGTCTGTCGATTGGTATGGCGCAGTACGGGTTAGGCTTTGGTGAAGCGATCCAAATCTATACCTTGCTAACGATTGGTGATGGTCTGGTTGCTCAAATTCCATCGTTATTGCTGTCGATTGCAGCGGCGATGATGGTAACGCGCCAAAACACCGATGAAGACATGGGCGAGCAGTTGGTTTTCCAAATGTTCGACAATCCGAAAGCGTTGATGATCACGGCGGCAATTTTGGGCGTGATGGGTATCGTACCGGGTATGCCGCATTTTGCTTTCTTAACGTTGGCCGTTGCTGCTGGCACGGGCGCTTACTTAATTGACAAGCGTCAGAAGCAGAAAGCAAAAGAACCAGCATTACCTGCGAAAGCAGAAGATGGCAGCGAGCCAATTTCTCAACGTGAGTTGTCATGGGATGACGTTCAACCTGTTGATATTATTGGCTTAGAAGTGGGGTATCGATTAATCCCGCTGGTGGATCGTGACCAAGGCGGAGAGTTATTAGAACGCGTGAAAGGCGTTCGTAAAAAGCTCTCACAAGATTTTGGTTTCTTGATCCCAGCTGTACACATTCGCGACAACCTTGAGCTGACGCCAAACAGCTACAGAATTACCCTGATGGGCGTTGCGGTGGGTGAAGCGGAAATTCGCCCAGACCAAGAATTGGCGATTAACCCTGGTCAGGTTTACGGCATGATTGATGGCGAACCGACCATGGACCCGGCATTCGGCCTAGAAGCCGTGTGGATTCGTGAAGAGCAGCGCGAGCACGCTCAGGCTCTCGGTTATACCGTGGTGGATTCATCGACGGTATTGGCAACGCATCTAAGTCAGTTATTAACCAACAACGCATCGCAGTTGATTGGTCATGAAGAAGTACAGAATTTATTGGAGATGCTAGGCCGAAGTGCACCGAAATTGGTGGAGAACTTCGTACCGGATCAACTCCAATTAGGTGTGGTGGTGAAAGTGTTGCAGAACTTGTTGAATGAAGCCATTCCAATTCGCGACATTCGTACCATCGTACAAACCTTGGCTGAGTACTCAAGTAAGAGTCAAGAACCTGACATATTAACAGCGGCGGTTCGAATCAGTCTGAAACGCCTAATTGTTCAGGAAATCAATGGTATAGAGCCAGAACTGCCTGTGATTACCTTGATTCCTGAGCTGGAACAAATATTGCATCAAACTATGCAAGCCTCGGGAGGCGAATCTGCTGGCATTGAGCCAGGACTCGCTGAACGTTTGCAGTCTTCACTAAGCCATGCAACGCAAGAGCAAGAGTTGAAGGGCGAACCTGCCGTTCTACTTACGTCTGGCGTGTTGCGATCCACACTGGCTAAGTTTGTGAAGAACACAATACCTAATCTCCGGGTACTGTCTTATCAAGAAATACCGGATGAAAAACAGATCAGAATTGTGCAAGCCGTGGGTAATTAATCTCACGCATCATTAATGGATTCATAGTTTGAAAATAAAGCGATTTTTTGCCAAAGACATGCGATCAGCGCTGCTCCAAGTGAAAGAGGAGTTGGGTGCAGATGCGGTGATCATGTCAAACAAGAAAGTGGCAGGCGGTGTAGCGATTGTTGCTGCAGTGGATAATGAATCCAATCCGTCTTCATCCAGTGCTTCTTCGCAATCAAATCGTGGTGCTTCTCAATCGAATCGCTATAACGAACATCGTCAAATGTCGTCATCAGCGGCCGATCGTTTTCAAGATCGCAGTTTAGATGAAGATAAAATTAGCCTACAAAACAGCAAAGAAAAATCAGGCTCGATGACACAGCGATTCGCGAACATGCTGAAGCAATACAGTGGTGGCGCAGCAGAATCTGACGATCATGTTGCGGAAAACGAAGATTCGTTATCAGCCCTATTGCAACGCCAAAATAAGCACCGCGAAAGCTACAACCAAGAAAAGCCCGTGCCATACCAGCCGGACTCTCCTTTGGCGAAATTGATTGCTCAAGATAACCGTTTTGAGCGACCAACGCCGAAGTTAGATCCTACGCGCTATGACCGTCGTCGCCCATCTTCTGAAGAGCGTGACGAGTCAGCAAAAGAGCTGGAGAACATGCGCGAAGAGATGACTTCGATTCGTCGTCTGCTGGAACATCAAGTCTCCGGCTTAATGTGGCAAGAAGTGGAACGTCGTGAGCCATTAAGAGCCATGCTTATCAAACGCTTAGAGCGTATGGGCGTGTCTCCTGAGCTTGCAGACCAAATGGCATGTTACATCCCAGAAGACACCAAGCCTGCACGTGCGTGGAAGGCGTTGCTGTCACTCGTTGCGGATCAAATTAACATACCAAAACAAGATATTTTAAAACGTGGTGGTGTGGTTGCATTGCTTGGCCCTACAGGCGTCGGAAAAACGACAACTGTCGCGAAGCTTGCTGCACGCGCAGCCATGGAATACGGTGCCGACAATGTGGCCCTTGTGACAACAGATACATATCGCATAGGTGCACATGAGCAACTCTCCATTTACGGGAGAATTATGGGTTGTCCTGTAAGAGTTGCTAAAGATTCTAACGAATTAGCCGATGTTATATATCAGCTAAGAAACAGAAGACTGATTTTGGTCGATACGGCAGGGATGGGACAAAGAGATGTGAGGCTTTCCGAGCAGCTCGATACCCTAATGCAAGAGAGTGGTGAAGTGATTCATAGCTACCTTGTTTTGCCAGCTACCGCACAACGTCGAGTTCTACAAGAAACTCTTGATCACTTCCGACGCATTCCGCTGTCGGGTTGTATTCTCACTAAGCTTGATGAGTCATTAAGTTTAGGTGAATTCATTAGTGTGGTGATTCAAAACGCAATGCCAGTGGCTTACATAGCAAATGGTCAACGCGTGCCTGAAGACATTGTGATAGCACAACCAAAATACATGCTTGCGAAAGCAAACGAACTGTTAGAGAAGTCGACAGAGAACGAACCTCACTTTTGGAACAGTGATAACGAAGGACTCTAGGGCGGCGGACTACTATGACTGAGAATATGATACACGATCAAGCAAGCGGCCTCCGTCGCTTAACACAACCATCGTTGACAAAAGTGATTGCTGTTACTGGCGGCAAAGGTGGTGTGGGGAAATCTAACGTAACGCTGGGTCTGGCGATCTGCATGGCTCGCCAAGGCAAGAAGGTGATGGTTCTCGACGCTGACCTAGGTCTGGCTAATGTTGACGTAATGCTCGGAATTCGTTCAAAACGTAACCTGGGACATGTGCTAGCGGGTGAATGTGAGTTAAAAGATGCGATTGTTGAAGGCCCTTATGGTATAAAGATAATCCCTGCAACTTCTGGCACACAAAGCATGACAGAGCTTTCTCATGCTCAACATGCTGGACTCATCCGCGCATTTGGTAGTCTTGAAGATGAAATGGACATCCTGCTAATTGATACAGCAGCTGGCATTTCTGATATGGTTATTAGTTTTTCTCGTGCAGCTCAAGATGTAGTTGTAGTAGTCTGTGACGAACCGACTTCTATCACTGATGCTTATGCACTAATTAAGCTTTTGAGCAAAGAACACCAAGTCCAACGCTTTAAAGTTGTTGCAAATATGGTCAGAAGCTACCGAGAAGGTCGAGAATTGTTTGCAAAGTTGACGCTAGTCACAGAGCGGTTCTTGAATGTAAGCCTTGAGCTCGTAGCATGTATTCCATTAGATGATAAAGTACGACAAGCCGTAAAAAGACAAAAAATTGTCGTTGATGCGTTCCCTCGCTCTCCTGCGGCTTTAGCTATCAGCTCATTGGCAAACAAAGCGCTGATGTGGCCACTGCCGAAAACACCAAGTGGACACTTGGAATTTTTTGTGGAAAGGTTGCTAAATCGTACCGAATTCGCAGAGGACCCTTTTGGTGAATAAAGCGATAACCTATGACCAGCATGGCAAGTTTAATAGTCAGCAAGCGTTCATTGAACGCTACTCTGTGTTGGTTAAGCGTATTGCTCACCACCTGTTAGGCCGTTTACCGCCGAGTGTTCAGGTAGAGGATTTAATTCAGGCCGGCATGATCGGTCTTATCGAAGCTCAGCAGAATTATGATGGTTCTAAAGGTGCGAGCTTTGAAACTTATGCTGGTATCCGCATTCGTGGCGCCATGTTAGATGACATGCGCAAAGGTGACTGGGTACCGCGTTCGGTTCATAAGAATAATCGCGAAATTAATCAAGCGGTCGCAGAGCTGGAAGGCGTGTTAAATCGTGATCCGACAGATTCTGAAGTAGCAGCACATCTCGGGATGTCACTGGATCAATATCATAGTGCTCTGACCGATATAAACTGCTCAAGATTAGTTGGTATTGAAGATTTAGGCGTTTCTGATGATGTGATTTCACCAGCAGATGAAACTGATGACAGCAACCCATTTAAGGGTGTAGCAGATGAATCGTTCAGAAAAGCACTGGTTGAATCAATAAAACAGCTTCCAGAGCGTGAAGCTTTAGTACTTTCGCTTTATTATGACGAAGAACTCAATTTGAAAGAAATTGGTGATGTATTAGGTGTAAGCGAATCTCGTGTAAGCCAAATACTAAGCCAAGCGATGCAACGTTTACGCACCAAGCTCAGTGCGTGGACACAAAATGACTAAAAACACTGATTTTACGATTCAGTGGAGGCAATTTTGAATAAAAACATGAAGATCCTTATTGTTGACGATTTCTCAACAATGCGCCGTATTGTTAAAAACCTGCTTCGTGACTTGGGTTTCAATAACACTCAAGAAGCCGACGACGGTTTAACTGCATTACCAATGCTGAAAAAAGGTGACTTCGATTTTGTTGTAACCGACTGGAATATGCCAGGAATGCAAGGTATCGATCTGCTTAAACACATCCGTGCCGATGCAGAGCTTAAGCACCTTCCTGTACTTATGATCACGGCTGAAGCGAAGCGTGAGCAGATCATCGAAGCTGCTCAAGCAGGTGTAAACGGCTACATTGTTAAGCCATTTACTGCTGCAACACTAAAAGAAAAATTAGAGAAAATTTTCGAACGTTTATAACTCTCTCTTTCTCTTTGTTATTCGAGTCGTTTATTCCAAATAATACATATACATAAAATGACTCGTTTGACGTTTTCGAAGCGATAAGAAGAACTAAACGTAAAAGGGTCTATTCAGAATGATCTCACTAGAGCAGGCGAAGTCGCTCGTTCAAATGCTAGAAAACGGGGAACAAGATCAAGCGAACATGCTTGTTGCCTCGCTATATGAAGGTACAGAGAATCCGGTTTTGCAAGAAATCGGAACGCTGACTCGAGACCTTCATGATTCACTAAAGCAGTTCAACCTCGATCAACGCATGACCGAAATAGCTAAAGATGAAATCCCGAATGCTCGGGATCGTCTGCACTATGTGATCGAGAAAACGGAACTGGCAGCAAACAAGACGATGGATGCAGTAGATTGCTGCCTTCCAATCGCCGATAACCTGCATGATTGCCTTCAACAAGTTCGTCCTCAATGGAATGAACTCATGTACGGGCGCATTGAATTAAGCGAATTCAAAGCTCTGTGTCACCGTATCGACAAACTGCTTGTTCAGGTCGAAGGTGATAGCACTGAATTGCGCGGTCAGTTGACCGAAATTCTTATGGCGCAAGACTTCCAAGACTTAACGGGTCAAATTATTCGTCGCGTAATCACGCTGGTAAACGAAGTAGAAGGCCGTTTGGTGGAAATCCTCACCGTATTCTCTGGCCAAAAACCAGCAGAACAGGTTCAAGTTTTGTCAGAACCGGCAGATAAAAAGATTAAACAATCAAGCGAAGCCGAAGGCCCTATTCTTCATCCAGAACTGAGAGAAGATGCGGTTTCATCGCAGGACGAAGTCGATGACTTGTTGTCCAGTCTTGGATTTTAAAGGTAACGTATGAGCTACGATTTAGACGAAGATATCCTTCAGGACTTTCTAATTGAGGCCGGAGAAATCCTAGAGCTGCTTTCTGAGCAGCTGGTTGAGTTAGAAAACAATCCAGAAGACAAAGACTTACTTAATGCTATCTTCCGCGGTTTCCATACCGTGAAAGGTGGTGCCGGTTTCCTATCCTTAGCTGAACTGGTCGACACCTGCCACGGTGCAGAGAACGTGTTCGACGTGTTGCGAAATGGCCAACGTTCTGTAACGCCAAGCCTAATGGATACCATGTTGAAGGCGTTGGATACGGTAAATACCCAGTTCCAAGCTGTGCAAGATCGAGAAGCGTTAGAAGCTGCTGACCCTGCGTTGCTGGATGAACTGCACCGTTTATGTAAGCCTGAGTCTGAAGACGAAGTAGCTACTGTGGTTGAAGAACCTATCGTTACTCCAGAACCAGTTATCCCAGAACCTGCTAACGAAGTGCCAGCTGCCCCTGCAGCCGACACAACGGAGGCGGGTTCTATAGGTTCTGTCGACGAAATTACTCAAGACGAGTTTGAAAAGCTTCTTGATGAGCTGCACGGTAAAGGTGCTGCACCAGGCGCATCGACATCAGCTCCAGCAGCGGCTGCACCTGTTCAAGCAAGTGCGCCTGTTCTGGACAATGGCGATATCACCGATGACGAATTCGAACGTCTTCTCGATGAATTGCATGGTGTTGGTCAGAGCCCTTCAGCAGCAACAGCCGCTCCTGTAGAGACGCCTAAAGCACCAGAACCTGCTGCTCCTACGGTTTCAGCTGCTTCAGGCGATAGCGACCTGATGACAGATGAAGAGTTTGAGAAGCTGCTTGACGAGCTACACGGTGCGGGCAAAGGCCCAACGCTTGAAGAGCTTGATATGGCAACTAAGCCTGCTTCCGCTCTAGCTCCAGAAGCGCCAAAACCAGCACCTGTTGCACAGCCTGCTCCGGTTTCAACGCCAGCCTCTGCTCCTAAGCCAGCAGCAAAACCTGTGGCGGTGAAAGAGGAGTCAAAAGCGTCTGCACCAGCGGTGAAAAAGCCACAAGCAGAAGCGACGGTACGTGTTGATACATCAACGCTAGATACCATCATGAACATGGTGGGTGAGCTCGTGTTGGTACGTAACCGCTTATTAAGTCTTGGTTTGAACAGCGACAATGAAGAAATGTCGAAAGCTGTGGCAAACCTAGACGTTGTTACTGCAGACCTTCAAGGTGCAGTAATGAAAACGCGCATGCAGCCAATTAAGAAAGTATTTGGCCGTTTCCCTCGCGTTGTACGTGACTTGGCGCGTAACCTAAATAAAGACATCGTGCTGGAAATGCGCGGTGAAGAAACCGATCTCGATAAAAACCTGGTAGAAGCGCTAGCGGATCCATTGATCCACTTGGTACGCAACTCGGTTGACCACGGCATTGAAATGCCAGAAGACCGCGTAAAAGCGGGTAAATCGCGCACTGGTAAAGTCATCCTATCTGCTTCACAAGAAGGTGACCATATCGAATTGGCTATCGTTGATGACGGTGGCGGTATGGATCCTAATAAACTTCGTGGCATTGCGGTAAAACGCGGCATGATGGACGAAGATGCAGCAGCGCGTTTATCGGATAAAGAGTGTTTCAACCTTATCTTCGCCCCTGGCTTCTCAAGTAAAGAGAAGATCTCTGATATTTCAGGCCGCGGTGTGGGTATGGACGTAGTTAAGACGGCGATCAACACCCTAAACGGCTCTATCGACATCGATTCAGAGCTGGACAAGGGCACGAAGATCACCATCAAAGTGCCACTGACTCTTGCGATTTTGCCGACCTTAATGGTGGGTGTTGGCGGTCATCCGTTTGCACTACCACTTGCGTCAGTAAACGAGATTTTCCACTTAGATTTAAGCCGCACCAACGTGGTAGATGGTCAGTTAACCATCATCGTTCGCGATAAGTCTATTCCACTGTTCTACCTACAAAACTGGTTGGCGTCTAAGTCTCCTCGCGTGGAGCAACGCATCGGTCATGGTCATGTTGTGATTGTGCAGATCGGCAGTCAACGCGTTGGTTTTGTCGTCGACACGCTTATCGGTCAAGAAGAAGTGGTTATCAAGCCATTAGATAACTTATTGCAAGGTACACCAGGTATGGCTGGTGCGACGATTACCAGTGATGGTCACATTGCATTGATTCTTGATGTGCCAGATCTATTGAAGCAATACGCAGCAGCTTCGCGCATCTAAGCTGACGTAAAGAAAAGGAACAAAATGGCGATTAAAGTACTAGTCGTTGATGATTCGAGTTTTTTCCGTCGTCGCGTAAGCGAAATCATCAACTCAGAATCGCGCCTAGAAGTGATTGACGTTGCGGTAAATGGCAGAGAAGCGGTCGAAAAAGCCAAAGCTCTCAAGCCGGACGTCATCACCATGGATATTGAAATGCCAGTTATGGATGGCATTACGGCTGTGCGTGAAATCATGGCCGCATCTCCAACGCCAATTCTGATGTTTTCGTCCCTGACTCATGATGGGGCGAAAGCAACTCTTGATGCGTTGGACGCTGGTGCTCTGGACTTCTTACCGAAGAAGTTTGAAGATATTGCACGTAACCGCGATGAAGCGGTTTCGCTGCTTCAGCAACGTGTCATTCAAATTGCCTCCAAGCGTGCTTTCATGCGCCGTCCTGTAGCGCGTCCAGCTGCTGCAACTAGTGCTGCGCGCCCACTGGCTTCAAGAACCGCTGCGCCTGCCGCATCGGCTCCGGCTCGACCGGCAGCAACCAAGTTCCGCGCATCGGGTAAGAAATACCAGTTAACTGCGATTGGCACATCCACTGGCGGCCCAGTTGCTTTGCAAAAAATTCTTACTCGTCTGCCGATGAACTACCCACATCCAATCGTGCTGATTCAGCATATGCCTGCGACATTTACGGCGGCATTTGCAAGTCGATTGAACACGTTGTGTAAGATCCAAGTGAAAGAAGCACAAGACGGTGATGTGTTACAAGCTGGCGTGGCTTACCTAGCGCCAGGCGGCAAGCAAATGATGATTGATGGTCGTGCAGGTGCTGCTCGCCTTCGCATCATTGATGGCGGTGATCGCATGAACTACAAACCGTGTGTGGATGTGACCTTTGGCTCGGCGGCGAAAGTTTACGGCGACAAAGTGCTTTCTATGGTGCTCACCGGAATGGGTGCAGATGGCCGAGAAGGTGCACGTATGCTGAAATCGGCAGGCTCAACCATTTGGGCACAAGACGAAGAAAGCTGTGTGGTTTACGGTATGCCTCAAGCTGTTGCTAAAGCGGGCATTTCTTCTGAAGATTTACCTCTTGACCGAATTGCAGAACGCATGCTGGTGGAAGTGGGTTTAGCGTAGGATAAATCATGATCGTTTGGAGTGTAGCTAACCAAAAAGGTGGGGTAGGTAAAACCACATCAACAGTGACACTAGCAGGTTTGTTGAGCCAGAAAGGTCATCGTGTATTGATGGTCGACACCGATCCTCATGCGTCACTGACGACTTATCTTGGTTACGATTCAGATACCGTGTCATCAAGCTTGTTCGATCTGTTTCAGCTAAAGACGTTCACTCGCGATACAGTTAAGCCGTTGATCTTAGAAACCGAGTTGGAAGGAATGGACATCATTCCTGCGCACATGTCATTGGCTACGCTAGACCGCGTAATGGGTAACCGCAGTGGCATGGGGCTGATTTTGAAGCGCGCACTTCAAGCGGTTTCGCAAGATTACGACTACGTGTTGATCGATTGTCCACCAATCCTTGGTGTGATGATGGTTAATGCACTCGCGGCGAGTGATCGTATCTTGATCCCAGTACAGACTGAGTTCCTCGCGATGAAAGGCTTGGAACGTATGATTCGTACGTTGACGATCATGCAGAAATCACGTCCAGATGGGTTCAAAGTCACCATCGTACCAACCATGTACGATAAGCGAACTCGCGCTTCGTTGCAGACTTTGACGCAACTGAAAAACGACTACCCGAACCAAGTTTGGACTTCCGCAGTACCGATTGATACCAAGTTCCGAGACGCAAGTTTGAAACACTTACCAGCGTCGCACTTTGCATCCGGTAGCCGTGGTGTGTTTGCGTACAAACAGCTATTGATTTACTTGGAGAGGTTAGCGTTCGATGAGCAGTAACAGCGTACTTTCCAGCGAGCAGGCGCTTGATGATTACTTCAGTGCATTACTCGGTGAAGAAGTTGAGGTGACTGATCTCGAACATGAGCTTGACTTGCTCGCTCAGGAGCTATCCTCTGCAGAGCCAGAGCCAGAGCCA
>NZ_MQVK01000047.1:0-3102 GCF_002002385.1 Vibrio sp. SALL6 | reverse complement strand
ATTGAAAGGACACATAACGCTGCGTTAAGGGGTGAATGCCGCCTAAACCAACTTTCCGCAGATCACTTTCACCACAAAAACCACTGCATACCAAAAATGCCACGCGGCATGAATCCCTCTTGAACGCCTTGTTATGTTTAAGACTAAAAGGGTTAAGCTTTACGATACCAAGAGCTTAACTCGACTTACATTTACGCACCAAAACCATATGCTAAAAAACTGAATTAACTCATAAAATTGATTGAATTTGCAGTAAGTATTAACGTGAGAAACGAAAACTGAAGCTCTAACTTTGGAACTGAGCAACCTGTACTCAACTCATCCAAACACTGCATTTAAATGAGGCAACCCTCTGGATTTTTAGCGCCCACGAATTGGAGTCCAGAAAACAGCGCCCAGTGAAGTCCACTTGCCGACAAGACCAAAATTAGAAAGCCGAGAAAGCAAAGAAAAGATGCAACCAACTGATTTTACGTGATTAAACATAACGCCGCGTTAAGTGGTGAACAACGCATACCACCAGACCTAAACTATTGTGCAGTAAACACTTAAGCTAATACAAACCCAAAATGCCAAGCGTTGTGAATCCGTCTTAAACGCTTTGTTATGTGCATATCGGCGACGTTTACGCTAACTTTCTCGCAATTTTGCTATCGAAAGACCTGCAACGCCTACCAACGCCCACTTGGCCGATGAAATAAACCAATAGAAAAAGTTTTCATTGGAACTCAAAGTAGAAGCAACTAAAAAAATGCATGCTGAAAAGAGCAGTATAAACACCCACCACAAGCCTTTCGGCTTTAACACCTTTTTTAAAAACACTTCAATGGCAAAGCCCACTGAAAGTGCTATCAGAAGAGAAACACCGAAGTTAAGCCATACACTTTCAAATAAGTTGTCCATTTCACTTCCTGTATGATCGTGATTAATTCATAAAAACAGAGACTTATAGATTCACATATCGTTTAATCAAGCTTGGCTCATGCACATAACGCCGCGTTAAGGGGCGCAGGCACGCAATACAAAAGTGACCGCATACCACCTTAACCACTAAACCTGACGCATAGTAAAAATGCCACGCGTGCCAAGTCCCTCTTGAACGCTTTGTTAGGCAAATTTCCAGTTGAGAGCCTTAGCCTCATGCTCTTTAATAAAGCTGTCTTTATGGCGGCAATATACATCTATGTCATTGTTGCAGATTGCTGCTCCAGTTTTCTTTAACACGCCATACTCATCGGCCACTTCAGGAAAAGCGATAAGATACTCTTTAAAAGCGATGTGTCTTTGTGCTTCATGTGAATCGGTTAGAAAGGCGTGGACTTGATGAGTTCGTTGAACCCCACCTTTTTGAAAGTAGCGCCTACCCGGGATACCAAACTCACCTTTAGCAAGATAACCTAGCGATTCCATCAAGCAACTTTGCTCATCCAGCTCACTGAGACATTTAACTTCAAGTAGAATATCTATAATTGGTTTCGCACATAGACCTTCAACTGAAGTGCTACCGATATGGTGAACTCCCACCACATTTTCTTGGTTTAACGTATTACAGATTAGCGCTTTCTCTCGGTTAAAATCATCAGCCCACGACGACTGAAAATCTACGACTTCAATTATCCTTGAACTCACGCCTATCTCCATTTGCCTAACGCCGTGTTAAGGGGTGAGACAACGCTACCGCCAAAGCGGATATGACCGCCTTAATCACTTAAACCGATTTGAAGTGAAAGCGCCACGCGTTGACGAATCCCTCTTAAACACTTTGTTATGTTTTACCACAACTGACTCGCTTACTTGGCAAAGAACTGAATTGCATAAAGAATTGTTTAACTTGCGTCACACGACGTTGCGGAATAATCCGACAAAAGCGATAAACACAAAGCATGTAATTCTCAGGAATTTGATTGAGGCAACTTTGATGGCTTTTAGCGAGCGATTGCACCCCTTTCAAAACAGCGAAAAACAAAACTCAAATTGCCAAAAAGACCACTGCCAATTTACTAATTGGGAAAGAGAACTAAAGCGACTTTAAGCCAGTCTAATTTTCAACACACAGACGCAATTTCAAATTGAAGCAACCCACGAACTTTGAAGCGTGATTATGTTTGATGGATTCATGAACTTGGACGGACAATATTGAATTGCTGAAACAACTCGAACGAATTACCAAAGAGACCAAAGAAAAAAGCGCCAGGCAACCTTTTATTTCTTCTAAATCAAAGTGAAACATAACGCCGCGTTAAGGTGCGAACAACGCAATACATAACCCTCTGCAAAGTACCGTAATCACTCAACCCAACGCAAATCAAAAGTGCCACGCGTTGTGAGTCGCTCTTAAACGCTTTGTTATACCTGTTGCCAAGTATTAGTCCCACCGGTTTTTTCAAAAACTTGATGATTATCAAAATGTTTTATTAGGTCAGTTTCGAACAATGAAACGGTAGCGTTTGGGTTATGAAGAAATAGAATTTTACCCGTTTTCACTGAAAGTACAGCTATCGCACTGATGTACTTCATTCTATTTGTCAGCAAACCTGGATGCCTTTTTATTTCTTCGAACGATCCATCTCGATGAGCATAATATTCAGCTTTACCTAACATCGCTTTCTGGATACTCGGAATGAATAAGAAATCCATTGTTGCGAAGTCTCGGCAATCACATAAAACAATGACCCTACTAGCTTTTGATTCTCCGTAGTTTTTTAGCTGTTTAGCCGCATCTTTAATACTGTTTACAACACGATCGGAGTTCACTTGATATATGCCCAAACATTCATCTTCAATGTCACGTAATACTTGTTTTTCAGATGGGTTTTCAGTGAGTTCTTTAATCTCCCAATAGCTTAGGTGATTACCAAGATAAACTTCATAATCAGGTGTTTTCCCTTCAGACTCAGGGATTTTTCGAAACTTAATATTCTTAGAATAGAGTGTTGCTTCAAATTGGCTTTCTGACTCTGTCACAATTCCTCCGAAGGTATAACGCCCTGTTAAGGTGTGAGCAACACAAAGCCGAAGCTTCTGCATACCACCTTAAACACTAAAACCAACGCATGGTAAAAATGCCACGCGTTGCGAATCACTCTTAAACAGTTTGTTAGG
>NZ_MQVK01000046.1:0-2882 GCF_002002385.1 Vibrio sp. SALL6 | reverse complement strand
AGTTTGTTAGTCGCGAGGCACCGAGCGACAATTTTAAGCCGAACTAAACTTTGCGAACAACAAACTTTATGTGCTTTGATGCATTTAAGTCAGGCGTAGTCTCAAAGCGGCTACTCAATGAAACCACTTAGAACAAACAACGCCGTAGAAAACGGACTGACAACACCAAAAAGCGCTTTTGGAAAGCCGATCTCACAGTGCGGACTTTCAACAAAGTCACTGAAACCACGTGGAACTTACCACACCAGAGAAAACGTCATTTCAGCGAGTAAATCGGCTTTTGTACCAACAAACTCACCGAGCGGAGTTGCAACCAAAAACAAACTCTCGATTGCCCTGCTCTGTCAGCACCAAAGAACAAAACAATCGCTAGGACACTTGCAAAATTTTGGACTCAAAACAGCTAAAACTAAGTTCTAATGATCGACGATGAATCTGTGTTCCAAACAAACTGCTGCTAAATTTTAAGCTCAGAAACATGATTTTGATTGCTAGCTTTTTCTGGCGACTAACGCCCAGTTAAGGGGTGAAGCACGCAATACCTAAACTACTCCATGGCACTTCAACACCGAAGCCACCGCATACCAAAAGTGCCACGCGTGCTGAATCCCACTTGAACTGTTTGTTATACGCGTAGCCACGTTTATATCTGAATACTAACGTTATTTCGAAGGTAAGTTGGAATAGATAGCTGCTCATCTAGATCTTTGAACATTGGGCTTTTGGGCATTGAATCAATGATAGCGCTTAACTCATCGTAACTGATACCCACTACACGACAAGCCGTCATAAGACCATTAATGAAGTGCTTTTTGTCACGCTTTTGCAACTTCTCACTAGCAGGGATTGATGAATAAATTTCACATTCTTGCGATAGTAACGCCAGTAACTCTGCCTTTTGTAAATCCATGCTCACTCCTTGAATAATGAAACCTTGAAATAGGAACTAACAAATAACCATTTGATTTTAAATAATTACTGTTACGTTTAGCCTTAAGCGTATAACGCCGCATTAAGGTGCGAACAACACTAAACACCTAACCTAAACCACTGCACCTTAAACACTAAAGCCAAGTTTAAACTGAGATCGCCAAGCGTTGTGAGTCACTCTTAAATGCTTTGTTATGTATTATCCCTCGACAGCATTGAAACCGTATTTTTGCGCAATAGCCCCTAATTGAGGCACAAGAGTAAACCTTACATCTGAACTATAATTAAACACGATGTAGTCTCTATAACTTTCAAGAACAAATGGGCGCTCCAACTCATCTCGCCCAAATAGGCCATTTATTTCTTCTAGAAACTCACTGAAGTCACATTCACCTACTGCATTGTGGCAGCCATTATTTAGCAACTCCGCTGCGATTATTCCCATTTTGAACTTCCGCCGCTTAGCCATCGTGTCTAAATCTGACCTCCACCGCCAGATAGTAAGATTCCAACTCAAATTAATTACTCCATGTCATAGAGATACATAACGCCCAGTTAAGGGGTGAAGCACGCAATGATCAAGCCACCGCATTGCACTTCAACATCGAAATCAAACGCATATCAAAAATGCCACGCGTGCTGAATCCCACTTGAACTGTTTGTTAGCACGCTGCCCTTTAAGCTTTTGGCATGCGCCAACTTACTGAAATATAGCACGAAAGAAACTTATGGTTTAAAACACTGAAACCAACCGGACAACTGGCCAAACTGAAAACTACTTCAAGGCGTAAGTTGGTTAGAAGAAAAACATGCTTAATTACCCTTTTCACCGCTTTCAAATTAGCAAAGGATACGGGCTTCGGACTTTAACAGCTGCTTCAAAGAAACTTAGCTTTAACGAAAATATCTCAGCATTAAAGAAACCACACAAGAGAAATTGCCCAAAAGTTAGAAACCGTAAACGGTGAAATCCAAGCGAAAACTTTACATCTAGTGCCACCGGAGCGAACGTGAGAGGCACATTTGATTAAGTGTAAATCTGGGAAAGAAACCAATAAACATCAAAACTTTTGACCTTTGATGCCAACCCAGTGCTAACGCCCTGTTAAGGGGTGAGCAACGCAATACCGAAGCTGCCGCATAACACCCTAAACACTAAAAACAACGCATAGTGAAAATGCTACGCGTTGCGAATCCCTCTTGAACAGTTTGTTATGTGCGTACTATTTGGTTGTTCTGTTTAGTTGCAGTAAGTCCCACTTATTTCCATATAGATCTTGAAACACCACTACCGTGCCATACTCTTCTACTCGCGGTTCTTCGTTAAATACAACACCATTTACTTTCATTAACTCGTAGTCTCTCCAGAAGTCATTGGTCTGAAGAAACAAAAACACACGGCCACCAGATTGATTACCTACAACAAGATGCTGCTCTTTTGTGCTTGCCTGAGCCAAAAGCAAATTTGTACCATTTGAGTTTGGAGGAGAAACCTGAACCCAGCGTTTTCCGCCACCTAAATCAGTGTCTTCGACAAGTGTAAATTGAAGTTTTTGAGTGTAAAACTCTATAGCATCATCGTAGCTTTCAACGACTAGTGCGACATTACCGATTTGCTGCTGAACTGATTTAGACATGATGATTTCCGCTAATTTCAAAACGCTAATACTACACTAATTTTCAAATTTTCGGAGAAAGCACATAACGCCCTGTTAAGGGGTGAGCAACGCAATACAAAAGCCGCCGCATACCACCCTAAACACTAAAACCAACGCATAGTAAAAATGCCACGCGTTGCGAATCCCTCTTGAACAGTTTGTTAGGTGGGATTGTCGCACGCCATAAGCAATGCTTTCAGCTCTAAATTCAATGAAGCCTCACCAATTTTTCTTGCTGAATTTCCCAATTGATTGCGGTAATTACAATCGGCTCCCGCCTCTAATAATAACCTA
>NZ_MQVK01000045.1:0-13220 GCF_002002385.1 Vibrio sp. SALL6 | reverse complement strand
TCTTGAACAGTTTGTTATGCCGATACTACCAGTTACCGCAAAACTGGCTTTCACACGGTATACCATCGTTGTCACCGTCTATTTTGACATTAGGACAGTTTGATAGATAAAACTTAGCTTCGCTGCACGATACCATCTCACTACAGTAAGTTTTACCTTGGCAACTAAAACCCATGTTTTCATATTCCGGATTTAATGTCGGCTCTATTCCGAATAGATAGAATCCCGCACCAACAATGCCAATAAACACTGCGGACAATAACATTGAAAAAGGATTGACTTTGTTGGGCTCAACACCGAGCAACTGTGCCGTCGATGCACTTAATTTTGGAGCATTGTTTACCAATTGAAACTCGACTTGGTCACCTATTTGTGGACGTCGATAACCCTTTTTGAACTTGGAGACATGAACAAAGATATCTCCATCAAGTTCTTCGGAATTTATGAACCCAAAACCTCTGTCATCAACCCAGCGAACAATTATTCCTTTCATATACTCACCCACTTTCCATATATCACTTTTAGATAGACCCTAGCTCTAACTTAATAAAGTGTCTACTAAACGTGGGGTACTCGGAGGCATAACGCCGCGTTAAGTAGTGAGCAACGCTTGCGCCTAACTTAAACCATTGCACCTTAAACACTAAACTAACTTGAACTAAAAATGCCACGCGTTGCGAATCTGCCTTAAACGCTTTGTTATATTCGACCTTCAGATACCAGTGAACTGACTATCGCCTTTGCTTCGACGGGCACAAGATTTAACTGACTTAAATCATTAAGTTTTACCCAAGTTAGTTCATATCGGTTAGAGCAATTTTGTGCTTTAAATTCTGGGCTTTGCGTTGATAATTTAGGTTCAAAAAACGGCACACTTACAAGAAAGAAATGCTCCTTTCGCCCACGATTTACGACTGAGAAAGTTTCTTCTAGATTGTCTACTTTCAAAGATGTTTCCTCGAACACTTCTCGAACTATTGCTTGCGCAAGTAACTCTCTAGACTCTACCCCACCACCGGGGAAGACCCAATAAATTCGACTACCTTTGACGCGTTTTATGAGAAGTATTTCAGCATTTTCACGGTTTACCAATAGAGCACTAACTCTCTGTTTCTGCATTTTTAGCTCCAAGGATATAACGCCGCGTTAAGTAGTGAGCAACGCCTGCACCCAACCTAAACCATCGCACCTTAAACACAAAACTCAATATGACCTGAGAATGCCACGCGTTGCGAATCTGCCTTAAACGCTTTGTTATGTGAATTATTTCAAGCACCCAACAGAGGCAAACTTTTACGCTGCTGATAGGTTAAAGCTAACTCTAAACAGGACTTGATTGGTGTTTCTGGCAACGGTTTCGATAAGGACAGAACTATTGCTCTGTTTCCCTGAAACTCCAGTTCTGCACCATACAATTCCCGAAATGTATCGACTAACTTAGTTTGGCAGTTAAAGAACAAGTAATAATTATTGGGGGACTTTAGTTTCCAATCCATTCTTAGGGGACTGCCTGTTTTTACGCTGTAACTTGGTTCACCCCATTTTAGAGATTCATCGATTTCACCCAACTCCAATTCAGATGCGATTTGAAAGACTAGATTTCTCAGTTCCTCTAACCTAAGGCGAACATTTTCCGGATATTCATCGAAGCGAGCTTTGACTACCTTGTTCATTGGAACCTCCTATTCACATAACGCCGCGTTAAGTGGTGAACAACGCGACCACCTAACCTAAACCATTGTGCCGTAAACACTTAAGCAGAATCAAACTGAGAATGACAAGCGTTGTGAATCCGTCTTAAACGCTTTGTTATGGCGCAACTCTCAACGATGGCCACCGAACTAGCCACCCATTTGAATTTACGCGACTTTCAAAGGTTTCGCGTAGCCTTTTGGGATTATACGTGACCCAGTAACTAAATAGGGATTCAAACCCAAAAGCAGCAACACATTCATATTGGTTTAGCCCAATTTGGCGAATTGCTACCGCTGTTTCTTTTTCTGGCCAGTAACTCATTGCGTCCACTGAACTTTGATAAGGATTGTCACCATTACGCTCGTGCATTATAGCTTGGTTACGTACTTGCCAGTTAAGCTGTGGCATACGATCTTTTAGCTGTGCTTCATACTCCAAATAGGTATTGGGATTAGATTCGCTTGGGTCAAAGTAGATTACATCCACATCATTCAAGGGAGTAGATACTTTGAAACCATGCAGTGAGTCCCAAACTAAATTTCGAACGAAACCTGCCGCTATATAGCACTGCGGCAAACCTAACTCTGAAACGCAATTGAGAGCCTCAACTCTGATTGGATCTTGTTTGACTAGTTCTACAATTTTATCCATTTTCGCCCTGCGCCATAACGCCGCATTAAGGGGTGAACAACGCATTCCACCCAAACTAAACCATTGTGCCGTAAACACTAAAGTTAATTCAAACCAAAACTGCCAAGCGTTGTGAATCCCTCTTAAATGCTTTGTTAGTTGCCAAGCCTAAAGCTTTGATTAGAAGCCAATGACTGCTTTGCCAACTATGTTTTTATGTGTTTTGAAAAACTAAAATCAGGCGTAGTTTCAAAGCGATCGTCACTGAAACCACTTGGAACACGCAACGCCGTAGAAAACGAACTGACAACATCAAAAGACCTTTTGGAGAAACAATGCCACAAAGCTGACTTTCAACAAGTAAATCGGCTTCTGAAACGGCAAACCAAACTAAGAAAAGATCGAAGCTCAATTCCGCGAGCCATGAGCCCGAAGTTCAATGTGCAGAATCGAGCAAAGCACACGAACGATTAGACCTAAACACTCTGTTTTAGCTGCGATTTTCTCGTTGGCAACTAACGCCGCATTAAGGTGTGAGCAACGCTACCACCAAACCTAGACCATTACACCGTAAACACGAAACCCAACCTTGAACTGAAAATGCCAAGCGTTGGGAATCACTCTTAAATGCTTTGTTATGTGCAATTTGCTACTTGATTTCGTATTGAGGTAAACCTTGCCAACCATCAACATGAGAAACAGTTCGATATATTTGATTACCCTTTATTTCGTACTGAGGTAATCCTTGCCAACCGTCAACATGGGAAACAGTGCGATATATTTTATCCCCTTTTATTTCATACTGAGGTAGACCTTGCCAACCATCAACATGTGAGACAGTTCGATATATCTTGTTCCCCCTGATTTCAAACTGAGCTAAACCTTGCCAACCATCAACATGCGAAACTGTACGATAAATCTGTGGCATACATCATTCCTATCTGAATAAACCTAAGAATTATATGGGGATTATGATTCTGATAATCAACCTTGCACATAACGCCGCATTAAGGTGTGAGCAGCGCTTGGCTATACTTGAGCGAAGCGAAAATGCCAAGCGTTGCGAATCACTCTTGAATGCTTTGTTAGTTGTTCTATCCGTGGTCATATAAGGTGAAGTTATTATCAAACCACAAAACATAGAATACATCGTTTTGTCTATAACCCACCATCGGACGTTTACCATGAAACCGAAATGATAAAAAATGGTCTACATCTGGAGTAATAAAGTTGGGGATAGGAGCGCTAATTGACTTTCTATCGATTTTCTCAAAACCCAAGCCATGACGAGGCATCTGTTTAATTTCACGCCACGTATTGTTCTTGCGACGAAACATCGCTTCGGCAAAGAATGCTTTACCTTCTTGGTCAAGACATTGGAGGCAGAAGCTACCTGCTTGTAAGCGCTCTAGAGAGAAGATTGGAGTCTTATCGTCATAATTAACATTAACTTCTTTTGCGGTGATTTTGGATTTAGTATTGGCTTTAGGATGTTTGATCTTCTTTTTAGCCATAAATTGAATTACTCAACTCTAGTGTCAAAATATGCTTTTAAATCTCGTTTTGAGATAACACCAGCATGTCCTTCATTTTCTATCCAAGGACTTTCTTCATGAGTCATATTTCTGAGTTTCCAAGCACTAAACTGACCGAAAACATCAAAAATTTCTTCGATATGTTCAATCTCACCTTTCGTCAAGCGTGTATGTGGGTTAAACCTAGGATCTGGTTCGATAGCTTCTCTGCCAAACTCTTTATAATCATGGTAAAGCTCAGGAACCACTGGACCATGTGCCCACGCTTCAATATCCGCGTCAAAAAGAGTTTCTTCATTCAAAGCAAGGTAAAAGCCTTGTGCATAGTACACAAGCTTCTGAAGTTTCAAGTTCGAGATACCTTCATCATTTTCATCCGCTAAGCGAACAAAATACTTAGCTACGTCTTTTACATCTGCCATACCATAACCCCTCGCAAAATAGCTGTGCGATTATACAGGTGTATCTATATCCAACAAGTTTAGCTTATAAAAAAATTGACGCACTTAACGTGTGCAACCTCAACTTTAGAACAACTAACGCCGCGTTAAGTAGTGAGCGACGCCTGCACCTAACCTAAACCATTACACCTTAAACACAAAACTCGATTTGAACTGAGAATGCCACGCGTTGCGAATCTGCCTTAAACGCTTTGTTATGTGCGTGCTAAACGGTAGCGCCTTACAGTGCCCTCGGTTTCACTTATGTAATTGCCAAGATACTCACCGCCACAGTTTTCGATAACCTTTTGGGACGCTGGATTGTCAATTGAACAAGTAACAATAACTGAGTCAGTGACAACATGGTCTCGCACCCAAGCTAGGAGAAACGAGGCTACACCTTTACCACGAGCTGACGGTCTAGTTTCGTAGCCAACATGCCCAATGACATTTTCTACGTTGGCATTAGTACCTTTACGAACTCGAATAGCGCCTAAGATTTCAGAGTCAGATACGCAATAATACGTTGTACTGGGTAAATAACCGTTTGGTAATTCAGAATTTGCCTTAGAACGTTCAACCAAACCTGATAAATAAGCTTCAGGATCTTGCTGAACGCCGGAATATTTAGGGATACCCGACTTCAAACATTCTTTCGCGTAACTCGCTAATATTGGAGCTAAATCTGGACTCGCTTCTATTACTTCCATGTCAATTTTCCTCAAAAGCACATAACGCCGCGTTAAGTAGTGAGCAACACTACCACTGAACCTAACCTATTGTGCCGTAAACACTAAAGCTGAATCAAACTGAAAATGCCACGCGTTGCGAATCTGTCTTAAACGCTTTGTTAGCCAAATACATTCAATCTAAGCAATCACTATGTCAGCTAACTAAGATAACTGGAGCTGCCGAGTTGCAGCAAGTATCGCTGATACTGTTACTATAGAGAACGCTATTTGAATAAAGAACACGATAAAAATAACCTCTAAAAACACTATTTTCTTATAGCGCCAAAGAGCACAAATAATAAACATAATACGCCTACGGCCTGCTCTACCATTTGATGCAGCTGCTCGACCTATCTTATCTGACCATCGCCCGAAGTCTCCGTATACCCCAGCTACAAACTGACAGCAATTGGCATAAAATGCTGATAGGAAAGCGATTAACAAGACAAAAAAGATAGCGGTCGGAAGCCAATTACTAAGGTCAAAGACTCCAAAATTGAGTCGAGAGCCAACTGTTAATGCGAATGATAGCAACAGAACTTGCGGCGTCAAATTTCGCAAAAACTCCAAATAATGTTTCCGTCCTGAACGTATGAATTTCATTAGTATTCCTATTGCTAAACTCGTAGTTGGCTAACGCCCTGTTAAGGGGTGAGCAACGCAATACCGAAGCCGCCGTAAACCACCTTAATCATTAAATTCAACGCACAGCAAAAATGCCACGCGTTGCGAATCCCTCTTGAACAGTTTGTTATGCTTATGATTCACCATAGCAAATAGCCAAACCGTCTTTCATTTGCTGCTGTACTTGCGTAGAAACAAATTGGGGGACTGAATTACGGTTTAGAATCATGTAGATTGGTTTAAGACTAGTAATAACACTTTCTTGAGCTGCTTCTAATTCAAAGGATGCGGGGATGCCACCAAGCGGGTCAGAGATATCATTTGCTCTCTGCTTAAGAAGCATTGCATTGGACACTTTTAAATAGTGCTGCTTTAAAGCAAAAGTTAAGTCTTTCAGATCGTCAGTAGTAAAATCATCAATAAATCTAGCTACTCTTTCGTCAACTGTACTTTGATAGCACTCATTACTAATCTGAAGCTCCGCGCTCGGACCTTTAGCTGCACATCCAGCTAAGATAATGGCCAAAACACTGACAACAATAGCTCTCATACTCAAATTAACCTCATTATATAAAAATAAGCATAACGCCCAATTACGGGGTGAACAACGCCCCCACCCAAACCTAACGCATTGTGCCATAAACACTAAATTTGAAGTAGAAGCAAAAATGCCGAGCGTTGTGAATCCCTCTTAAATTGCTTGTTAGCCATTATCTCGTAAAATCTTCTCAATCCATTCATCTAAATCAGTTCTATCAACTTTCCCTAACGTATACCTGTCTCTCTCAATTCTCTTAAGTGCTCCAGCTGTAAGGTAGCTAGACGTAATTATCATTCCTTTACTTGCACCAAACTCATTCCTCACATCAGCTAGCTCGCGAACCAGATCTATCCCTATCTTATTTGACTCTTTATATTTTTTGGCTTGCCATACGGTTCGATACGTTCCTGAAATGCCGAGATTCTTATGTGCTATTACATCAACACCGCCGTCCTTGCTTCCTTGGGTTTGCTCTACTTCATACCCATCAGCTTCCAATAATCGTGCTACAAAGTTCTCGAATTGTTGCCATGACATTCCTTCTATGGTTTTTTTTCCAGATAACACGTCGTACAACAACTTAGATGAAGGAGAGAAAGTGATGATGCTTTCTTGAACACTAGGTAAGACGATCGTCAGCGGATCAACTATAATCTCGGTTTCTATTCTTTGAATACTGTTCAGATCATACAACTCAAAACTATTGAGTCTCTCTGTATCCATTTTCATCTCATGTATTACGCCAGTTTTAGTCCCTAAAACTGGCGTAGAACTGATGAATAGAATTCTACTATTTGGACTAGTTAATTTTATTTGTTCAGAAAGAGCCAGTGCCCATTTATGGTAACTATGAGACTCATCAAAAATAAATAGAACCTTTTTACTTTTAGATAAACCTATTATTTGATGATAGTTTTGATATCGACTAAGTTTCTGATAGGTACTCAATTGAACCGAGTTAAAGTAGTCTCCGAACTCTCCGACCGACAAGTTTAGATCTTGTGCAACTTGTCTCCATTGAAGCATTAATTCAATTCGATCAGTTAGTATAATAACCGATTCAAAATCTCTTCTTTGTAAATGCTCCTTGGCAGCTAAAAGAGAAGTTACGGTTTTTCCACTACCAGTCTGAGCGACCAATGTCGATAGAAAATCTGATGAGTTTGAGTAGTTTTCTACAAAAGATTTCTGCCAACTTTTTAGTTCCAAATACATCTAAACCTCTGGTTTTAAATGATGGCTAACGCCCTGTTAAGGGGTGAGCAACGCAATACTAAAGCTGCTGTATACCACCTTAATCACTTAAACCAACGCATAATAAAAATGCCACGCGTTGTGAATCCCTCTTAAACAGTTTGTTAGCTGCGTACCAACATTTTTGCCACATCAATTGCGACAACTTCAGTACCACAGAGGTTGGCATCCCAATTGGGACCTACAAGATGTCCATCGCTATGAATACCTTTTAGCCAATTATCAACGAATGAATCTAGGTTAATTGGAGTTGGGACATACAACTCCCAATCACCAATTGCGACCCGACTTGCGTATGCTCTATCTGACCAAAAAACATAAACTGTTGCGTCTGGATACTGATTCGAATTACAAACTGCCCAGCCACCATCAGGATGCTGAAGTCCCCAAACAGTTCTATTTTCGATTACTCTGTCGATAAATCTTATGTAATTGGAACTTGATGTAGCTTTATCTTGGATCATCATTTTTCCTCTAAGCAGCTAACGCCGCGTTAAGGTGTGAGCAACACTGCCCCAAACACTAAAGCATTGTGCCTTAAACACTAAACCCACCTTGAACTAAAAATGCCAAGCGTTGCGAATCACTCTTAAACGCTTTGTTATGTTGCTTTACGACCCCGCCCAGAAAAACTCTACCCTAATACCACTTGGGTCATAACACATTAAATGTTTAGCGGGCCCTGATTTAACAAGTTCTGGACCAAACTCAATTTCGACACCCGACTTAACAAATTGATCACGCAACTCATCTAGTTGCCCTTCACTCTCTACGAGTAAAGCCAAGTGATGTAAACCAACATTCGTTTTTCTGTCAAATGGAACGGTTGCTTCAGCCTTAGACGCCCATAGTGTAAGCATGATATGCCCATCACTCACAAATATTGCTGGATAATCGGGGTTTCTTTTTACTTCACTCCAACCTAATTGCTCAATGAAAAACTTCGCGCTTGCTTCTAGGTCAGATACCGTTAAGCCTACGTGGTGTATACCTTTTGTTAACGTAATCATTTTGTTTCCTTACTCGTTTAAATTGTTGGCAAACAAAGATAACGCGACAGAAAATAAGCATCAATACACATATTTTGAACAACTTCGTCAGTCTATTAGAATACGGCAGTTCAACTAGCAACATAACGCCGCATTAAGGTGTGAGCAACGCTACCACGGGATTACCCCATACCACCGTAAACACGAAACCCAACGATGGAATGAAAAATGCCAAGCGTTGGGAATCACTCTTAAATGCTTTGTTATAAGCCAACTCTACTTAAAATAGAATTTATCTGCGCTACCCTTACCAAAGTACTTTTCATACTCCTGAGCTGCATATGAGTCCATCATGCCTGAGATGTAGTCAGTAACTAAGCGAGTTTTGCAGTCATTAATTGAACGCAATTCTGGTGGTAGTAAGATGTTATCTTTGTTGTATTGTTCATCAGAATAAACCTCAAACAAACCACGAATAATCTGCTCTCCTCTTCGCTCGTAAAGCTGAATGTCTTTCTTACGAAGAATTGCTTTAAACAACAGTTTTTTCAGCCCCTCAGCTAGCTTTGCATGTTCTTTGTAACCTAAACAACCATCAACTAAACCAATGTCAGAGCATAAGGTATTAACTATTTTTGACGTCAGCTCTTTCTTGAGAACGATTGCATACTCTTCTGACGTACCACTACGACTAGCTTTCATAGCCACACCTTGCGCATCTTTCGCAATCGTAGCCATGGTTGGGTATGCATCTTTGAACTTGTCGCTAATGCTAAACTCATGAACTATTTCACCTAAACTAATCATGCCAAAGCTAAGTGCATCCTCTAAGTCATGTGCTGCATAGGCAATTTCGTCCGCTAAATCCATTATCTCAGCATCAATACTCTTGGTGACAATAACTCCTTTACTTTCAAGTTCGCCTTTTAAAAAATCATAATCGGCATCGTATAAGAACTTTTTACTGTTCTGCTGCTTATTGAAGAAGTATTTGGTAATAGCCATGAGAGTGCGCACATTTAGGTTTAGCCCCGGATACGCGTAATGTTTCTTTTCTAAAGTACGTAAGATTCGGAATGCTTGAGCATTTCCCTCGTAACCACCACACCCGGAACTCAAGTCGTTAAGTACAACTTCGCCGTAATGTCCAAAAGGCGGGTTACCAATATCATGTGCTAGTGATGCAGTTTCAGCTACAACCGTATGCTGCAACTTGAGGTCGTAAGCAATAGAGCGAGCAATTTGTGCCACTTCCAAACTATGCGTGAGTCGGTTTCGATTGAACTTGTTAGCATCTACACCAAGCAATTGCATCTTACCTTGCAGACGTCTAAAAGATGATGAGTATAGAACCCGTGCATAATCACGCATCAGATCTTGGCGGTGCTCAGAACGTCCATCATCGTGCTCGTGTACACGATACTCTAATTTAGAGATTATGTTCTCTTGCTCTCTCGCATACTCAATTACTTCTTTATCGTACATATTTTTCTCTTTATTAATTATCTAACCAACTAACCTTGGCTTATAACGCCCAATTAAGGGGTGAACAACGCCTCCATCCAAACCTAAAGCATTGTGCCATAAACGCTATATTTGAAGTAGAAGCAAAAATGCCAAGCGTTGAGAATCCCTCTTAAATTGCTTGTTATGCCTGTGCCTCAGCTAGCTTATTAATTTTTGGTTGCAAGAACCAAACTCCAATTGGAGAAAACCAAAACAGAAAGAACGGACCACAATACTCGAAAAAGCCAACAGGCTCCTGTTTCATGGCAACAACCATTTGCTTTGCCGCGAAAAGCATTCCGTAAAAAACACAGATCATAGAAATGAGATGTACCGGTACGAGCCAAGGAGGAAAACTCTGACTACTTAGGGTTAAAACTGAAAATACAATTGAGTAAGCTATTGGTATACCGAGTGAAAACTTCAATATTCTCGTGCTTTTTTTCAAACTGTCAGGAACTAAGCTATTAGCCTTAATACCTACACTGTATATCCAACCCAAAAGCACTGACATCCACAACAGCCAGGTGATAAAAAACACGACTAGATGAGGGACGACCCCAATCATCGAAGGCAAGACCATAGGCGTAACAATTAGCAAAAACATTTGCCAAGACTTCAATTTCAGTAGTATTTCCATAAACCTACATCCTCCTTGTAAGGCATAACGCCGCGTTAAGGGGCAGCGACGCGCTACCACCAAACGTCAACTTACTACCGTAAACACAACTACCAAGATTTAAACCAAAATCGCCACGCGTTGACTGTCCCTCTTGAACGCTTTGTTATGCGCTCATTGCGTTTCACCACTTGATTTCACTGCCGCCTTCTACAACATACCCAGATTCGATTAGCGATGTGATTACTATGACCTTACTCGCGTCAAGTCCGTAGTACTCTGAGATAGCGCTCGATAACCCAAGTTGGAGCAAACTTATCGACTTGCTCGACCAAATAGTGGGTAGATTTAACGAACAAACAGCTAAATACTCTTTTCCAAATTGCGCCTCACCTCGTACAACCGTTACCGTCATTTCTGAAGTATCTAACCCGGAGTGTTTTCCCCACAATTCAATCATATTTACTGAACTAATCGATTTATCAGGCGCATTAGGCGATAAAATGCAGTTTGCTATAGGCATATCGAACTCCGTTTATGTAGTGACGCATAACGCCCAGTTAAGGGGTGAAGCACGCAATGACCAAGTTTCCGCATGGCACTGCAACACCAAAACAAACGCATACCAAAAATGCCACGCGTGCTGAATCCCACTTGAACTGTTTGTTAGGCAAATTTCCAGTTGAGAGCCTTAGCCTCATGCTCTTTAATAAAGCTGTCTTTGTAGCGGCAATATACATCTATGTCATTGTTGCAGATTGCTGCACCAATTTTTTTTAATACGCCATACTCATCGGCCACTTCAGGAAATGCAATAAGATACTCCTTAAATTCGATGTGTCTTTGTGCTTCGTGTGAGCCTGTTAGAAAGGCGTGGACTTGATGAGTTCGTTGAACCCCACCTTTTTGAAAGTAGCGCCTACCCGGGATACCAAATTCACCTTTAGCAAGATAACCCAAAGATTCCATTAAGCAACTTTGCTCATCCAGCTCACTGAGACATTTAACTTCAAGCAGAATATCTATAATTGGTTTCGCACATAGACCTTCAACTGAAGTGCTACCGATATGGTGAACTCCCACCACATTTTCTTGGCTTAACGCATTACAGATTAGCGCTTTCTCTCGGTTAAAATCATCAGCCCACGACGACTGAAAATCTAAGACTTCAATTATCCTTAAACTCACGCCTATCTCCATTTGCCTAACGCCGCGTTAAGGGGTGAACAACGCAATGCCACCCAACTTAAACCATTGTGCCATAAACACAAAAACTAAACTTTGAACCAAAACTGCCAAGCGTTGAGAATCCCTCTTAAACGCTTTGTTATGGCTTACAACTCACGAATAAATAGAAACGCTAATCGGTTGTTTTATATAAACTTAACACGTTCATCTAGGCACTCATTAGAACCCATTTCGAATTCGCGGCATATCCAAGGACGATTTTCATAAATTGTGCACATTAGAGTGTTTCTATCTAAAGCCGCACACCAACCATCATTTAATCGCATCATTGTTTCACCACCATACTGATCACGAGCGATGAACTCTTCTGGCACGCCAGTATCAGAGATAATCATAACTTCAAGACGACAGCAGCAAGCTTTGCAGTTTGAACAAGATACATTTGAGGAAGGAGGTGTATTAGTTGGTATAAGCATAAGTAACTACAGTTTAGTCAATTGTGCATGATACCGTAAATTTGATGCGAACAACCTTCATTTCTGAGATTGCTTACCTTGTGAGCCATAACGCCCAATTAAGGGGTGAACAACGCCTCCACCCAAACCTAAAGCATTGTGCCATAAACACTAAATTTGAAGTAGAAGCAAAAATGCCGAGCGTTGTGAATCCCTCTTAAATTGCTTGTTAGCCTTCAATTTCCAAGGACATTTGTTCGATGATTTTGTCCTTATACACACCATTTTCTAGTGAATTAAGAAAAAAGTTTGTTACGTCCAACGCTACACGACAACACCACTCACAGAACTCCGTAGTTTCAATGCTGTAAAGCCAACTATCTGCTTCATCGAATGTTTCTAATACACCTATACTGACTAAATAATTTAGTTGTGCTTTGGGGCGGGGATACTCTACGCTAATCGTAACACCATTTTCACCTATCACTCGTTCAGATAGAATTACCTCTGGAGCACGATGTATGACTGCATTCCTCAGATTCCTAAGAATTTCAAAATCCTTGTCTGGGTGAGAGTTAGGACGAAACCTCTGGCGTGAAAATATAACCTTAGCTTTTTTATATTTCTGTGAAATTGAAACTTTATGAGCATTTCGCCCTGTCACGAGCCTTTTTAGATCGTCATACATTCGTCTCTCTCTGGCTGATAACCTGCCACCACAAAATAATTCTCGGGAGCATAACGACTCATTGATAAATGATTCGATGGTGCTAAATGAATACGTAAGGCATACAGCTGCTAATTCCGGATTGTTGCGAACATTATCTCTGGCATACTTTGCTATTGAATAAAACCGACGATGTGCGAAATGAACTTTTCGGCCTCTAATTACCTTACCTTTTAACTCTTCCACTTTCTCTCCTTGAAGGCTAACGCCCTGTTAAGGGGTGAGCAGCGCAATACCGAAGTTACCGCATACCACCTTAATCACTTAAACCGACGCATAGTAAAAA
>NZ_MQVK01000044.1:0-1585 GCF_002002385.1 Vibrio sp. SALL6 | reverse complement strand
TTTCCAAATTGTTAAAGAGCTATGTTAGCTACAAGCTTGCGCTTGTGAACTATCAATCTGTGTGGACACTCATCGTGAGTAATCATCGTTTAAGGAGGTGATCCAGCGCCAGGTTCCCCTAGCGCTACCTTGTTACGACTTCACCCCAGTCATGAACCACAAAGTGGTAAGCGTCCCCCCGAAGGTTAAACTACCTACTTCTTTTGCAGCCCACTCCCATGGTGTGACGGGCGGTGTGTACAAGGCCCGGGAACGTATTCACCGTGGCATTCTGATCCACGATTACTAGCGATTCCGACTTCATGGAGTCGAGTTGCAGACTCCAATCCGGACTACGACGCACTTTTTGGGATTCGCTCACTTTCGCAAGTTGGCTGCCCTCTGTATGCGCCATTGTAGCACGTGTGTAGCCCTACTCGTAAGGGCCATGATGACTTGACGTCGTCCCCACCTTCCTCCGGTTTATCACCGGCAGTCTCCCTGGAGTTCCCGACATTACTCGCTGGCAAACAAGGATAAGGGTTGCGCTCGTTGCGGGACTTAACCCAACATTTCACAACACGAGCTGACGACAGCCATGCAGCACCTGTCTCAGAGTTCCCGAAGGCACCAATCCATCTCTGGAAAGTTCTCTGGATGTCAAGAGTAGGTAAGGTTCTTCGCGTTGCATCGAATTAAACCACATGCTCCACCGCTTGTGCGGGCCCCCGTCAATTCATTTGAGTTTTAATCTTGCGACCGTACTCCCCAGGCGGTCTACTTAACGCGTTAGCTCCGAAAGCCACGGCTCAAGGCCACAACCTCCAAGTAGACATCGTTTACGGCGTGGACTACCAGGGTATCTAATCCTGTTTGCTCCCCACGCTTTCGCATCTGAGTGTCAGTATCTGTCCAGGGGGCCGCCTTCGCCACCGGTATTCCTTCAGATCTCTACGCATTTCACCGCTACACCTGAAATTCTACCCCCCTCTACAGTACTCTAGTCTGCCAGTTTCAAATGCAATTCCGAGGTTGAGCCCCGGGCTTTCACATCTGACTTAACAAACCACCTGCATGCGCTTTACGCCCAGTAATTCCGATTAACGCTCGCACCCTCCGTATTACCGCGGCTGCTGGCACGGAGTTAGCCGGTGCTTCTTCTGTCGCTAACGTCAAATAATGCAGCTATTAACTACACTACCTTCCTCACGACTGAAAGTGCTTTACAACCCGAAGGCCTTCTTCACACACGCGGCATGGCTGCATCAGGCTTGCGCCCATTGTGCAATATTCCCCACTGCTGCCTCCCGTAGGAGTCTGGACCGTGTCTCAGTTCCAGTGTGGCTGATCATCCTCTCAGACCAGCTAGGGATCGTCGCCTTGGTGAGCCCTTACCTCACCAACTAGCTAATCCCACCTAGGCATATCCTGACGCGAGAGGCCCGAAGGTCCCCCTCTTTGGCCCGTAGGCATCATGCGGTATTAGCCATCGTTTCCAATGGTTATCCCCCACATCAGGGCAATTTCCTAGGCATTACTCACCCGTCCGCCGCTCGACGCCGTTATCGTCCCCCGAAGGTTCAGATAACTCGTTTCCGCTCGACTT
>NZ_MQVK01000043.1:0-35429 GCF_002002385.1 Vibrio sp. SALL6 | reverse complement strand
GACCTACATAAAGCGGCGCATTAGCGCCGCTTTTTTTATAAAATAATAGAAGTTATCAGTCAGATGACCTAAAAAAAATAAATACAACAAATAAGTTAAAACGCTCAACCGTCGGAGGTACTATGCGTAAAACTCTCCTAACTTTAGCTCTCCTATCAGTGAATATTGGCAGCGCACATGCGTTTTTGGACACTGTCGTAGATAAGAGCAGCAAAAATGGTCTTATGGATATGGTAAGCCAAGGCCTAAATGCAGAATCTTCAGCTCTTACTGAGCTACTAACGAGTCAGCTACCAGTTTCGACAGAACAAGCTGCAGGTGGCAGCAGTGCCCTAATTGCACTTGCTCAAAGCCAACTGTCTCAACAAAACAGCACGGAATTGCAGTCATTGATCCCTGGATTATCCAACTTGAAAGGTGCACAAAGCCTGTTAGGTAACATCGAAAGCTTGAGTGCCGTACAAAGCGCATTTAATGCACTAGGACTAGACCCATCGATGATCAGCCAATTTGCACCAGTAATTTTAGGTTACCTAAATGAGCAAGGAGCAAGTGAGGGATTATTGAAGTCTTTAAGCGGTCTATGGACGAGCGGTAAGTAAATTCGCTTTAAGCGAAATCCCCACCGAAATAGAAGTAAAAAGAATGGGAGCATACAAACAGTAGGCTCCCATTTTTGAGCAAATTACAGATACAAAAAAGCCGAGCTAACGCTCGGCTTTCTCGTTCTTACGAACTGATTACTCAGCAGCTTCTTCAGCAGCTGGGCGATCTACAAGCTCAATGTAAGCCATTGGAGCTTTATCACCAGCACGGAAGCCAGCTTTTAGGATACGAGTGTAACCGCCCTGACGAGCAGCAAAACGTGGACCTAGTTCGTTAAATAGTTTTGCAACTACTTCGTTGTCACGAGTACGTGCAAATGCTAGACGACGGTTAGCAACACTGTCAGTCTTAGCTAGTGTAATCAAAGGCTCAACTACGCGACGTAGCTCTTTTGCTTTTGGCAAAGTAGTCTTGATAACTTCATGACGTACTAGAGAGCTAGCCATGTTGCTAAACATCGCTTTACGATGTGAGCTGTTGCGGTTGAGTTGACGACCACTCTTACGATGGCGCATGACCTAATCCTTCTAACTAGTATCGATTAATCTTCAGCGATTGATGCAGGTGGCCAGTTTTCTAGGCGCATGCCCAGAGACAGACCACGTGACGCAAGTACGTCTTTAATCTCAGTAAGAGATTTTTTACCAAGGTTAGGCGTTTTAAGTAGCTCAACCTCAGTACGTTGTACTAGATCACCGATGTAGTGAATCGCTTCTGCTTTCAGACAGTTAGCAGAGCGAACTGTTAGTTCAAGATCGTCTACAGGACGCAGTAGGATCGGATCGAATTCTGGCTTCTCTTCCTTCTCCTCAGGAACACGTACATCACGAAGATCTACGAATGCATCCAATTGTTCAGCTAGGATAGTAGCTGCACGACGGATTGCTTCCTCAGGTTCTAGAGTACCGTTTGTTTCCATATCGATAACAAGCTTGTCTAGATCAGTACGCTGTTCTACACGAGCTGCTTCTACAGCGTAGGCAATTTTGTCTACTGGGCTGTAAGTAGCATCTACTAGTAGGCGACCGATTGGACGCTCGTCTTCTTCATTATGGATACGCGCAGAAGCTGGAACATAACCACGACCACGTTCAACTTTAATACGCATTGCGATTTCAGCGTTGTCATCCGTTAGGTGACAAATAACGTGTTCAGGGTTAGCGATCTCTACATCACCGTCATGGGTGATGTCACCTGCAACCACAGGGCCCGAGCCTGATTTGTTCAAAGTAATGAACACTTCATCTTTGCCTTCAGCTACACGCACTGCCAAACCTTTAAGGTTTAGAAGGATTTCAAGAATATCTTCTTGTACGCCTTCTTTAGTGCTGTACTCATGAAGTACGCCTTCAATTTCTACTTCTGTCACTGCACAACCAGGCATAGAAGATAGAAGAATGCGGCGAAGTGCATTACCCAGAGTATGACCAAAGCCACGCTCTAATGGCTCAAGAGTTACTTTTGCGTGAGTCGAGCTGATTTGTTCGATGTCAACTAGACGTGGCTTAAGAAATTCTGTTACAGAACCCTGCATTGTGTCCTCTCTTTAGTTTAAACCTTACTTAGAGTAAAGCTCGACGATCAATTGTTCGTTGATGTCAGCTGATAGATCAGAACGCTCAGGCATACGCTTGAATGTACCTTCCATCTTGCCACCATCTACTTCAATCCAAGTTGGTTTTTCACGTTGTTCAGCAACTTCTAGAGCTGCTTTGATACGAGCTTGCTGTTTAGCTTTCTCGCGAATAGAAACAACGTCATTAGCCGCTACTTTGAAAGAAGGAACGTTTACAACTTTACCGTTAACTAGGATAGCTTTGTGGCTAACTAGCTGACGTGCTTCTGCGCGAGTTGCGCCAAAGCCCATGCGGTAAACTACGTTATCAAGACGACCTTCAAGAAGCTGAAGCAGGTTCTCACCTGTGTTGCCTTTAAGACGTGCAGCTTCTTTGTAGTAGTTACGGAATTGTTTTTCTAGAACGCCGTACATACGACGAACTTTTTGCTTCTCACGAAGCTGAACGCCATACTCAGATAGACGACCGCGACGAGCGCCGTGTACACCTGGTGCGTTATCAATTTTACACTTGGTATCGATCGCGCGAACACCAGACTTAAGGAATAAGTCAGTGCCTTCACGACGGCTAAGCTTCAGCTTAGGACCCAAATATCTTGCCATGATTCTTCTCCAATAGTCCTAGAAACGTTATACGCGACGTTTCTTAGGTGGACGACAACCGTTATGAGGGATTGGTGTAGCATCAACGATGTTTGTGATGCGGAAACCAGCTGCGTTCAGTGCGCGAACAGTAGATTCACGACCTGGACCAGGACCCTTAACCATAACTTCCAAGTTCTTTAGACCGTATTCTTTAGCCATTTCAGCACAACGCTCAGCAGCAACCTGTGCAGCGAACGGAGTAGACTTACGAGAACCACGGAAACCAGAACCACCTGCAGTAGCCCATGCAAGAGCGTTACCTTGACGGTCAGTAATGGTTACGATTGTGTTATTGAAAGAAGCATGGATGTGCGCAACGCCATCTGCAACTTGCTTGCGTACGCGCTTACGAGCGCGAGTTGGTTGTTTAGCCATTGTACTCTACCTTCCCGATTATTTCTTGATCGGCTTACGCGGACCCTTACGGGTGCGAGCGTTGGTTTTAGTACGCTGTCCACGTAGCGGTAGACTGCGACGATGACGAAGACCACGGTAACAGCCAAGGTCCATAAGACGCTTGATGTTCATAGATACTTCACGACGTAGATCACCTTCTACAGTGTACTTAGCTACACCATCACGCAGTTGATCGATCTGCTCTTCAGTTAGTTCACTGATCTTAACATCTTCAGCAATACCCACTTCAGCTAGGATAGCTTGAGAGCGAGTTTTACCGATGCCGTAGATCGCCGTTAGAGCGATTACAGCGTGTTTCTGATCAGGAATGTTAATGCCTGCTATACGGGCCATTATTCACTCCTAAGTGTTTCTATAAAAGAATTAGCCGCAGCAAAGCCCGTTATGGATACGCTGCGGAATACTACTTCTTTTGCACGCAAAAGGTAGGCCGAGGAATATACTCGACCCAACCTTCATTTTCAAGTAAAAATTTCTGCTAATTAGCCTTGGCGCTGTTTGTGCTTTGGCTCACTGCAAATCACGCGAACGACACCGTTACGCTTGATTACTTTACAGTTACGGCAGATTTTTTTAACGGAAGCACGAACTTTCATTGCTAAACTCCGTAAATGAAACTGAGTCTACCGCCGGATTAACGGCCGTAGCCTTTCAGATTCGCTTTCTTCAACACAGAATCATACTGTTGAGACATCAGATGAGTCTGTACCTGTGCCATAAAGTCCATAATTACAACAACTACGATTAGTAGTGATGTACCGCCGAAGTAGAAACGTACGTTCCACGCGACCATCATGAACTCGGGAATCAGACAGATAAAGGTAATGTACAGTGCACCAGCAAGGGTAAGACGTGTCATTACTTTATCGATGTACTTCGCTGTCTGCTCACCTGGGCGGATACCGGGTACGAATGCACCAGACTTCTTCAAGTTATCTGCTGTTTCACGCGGGTTGAAAACCAACGCCGTGTAGAAGAAACAGAAGAAGATAATTGCTGCTGCATATAGCATTACATACAATGGCTGACCTGGGCTAAGAGCCAAAGACACGTCAGTTAACCAACCGAACGCGCTGCTCTCACCATTCTGACCAAACCACTGAGCCAGTGTTCCTGGGAACAGGATAATGCTTGATGCGAAAATCGCTGGAATAACACCTGCCATATTAATTTTAAGTGGCAAGTGAGAACTTTGTGCAGCAAATACTTTACGACCTTGTTGACGCTTCGCGTAGTTAACGACGATTCGACGCTGACCACGTTCCATGAAAACAACGAAGTAAATTACTGCAAAAGCTAATACCGCGATTAGCAACAGAAGAAGTACATGCAATTCACCTTGACGCGCTTGCTCGATTGTTTGACCGATTGCAGAAGGCAATCCAGCAACAATACCTGCAAAAATTAGTAACGAAATACCGTTACCAATTCCACGCTCTGTAATTTGTTCACCTAACCACATTAGGAACATGGTGCCGGTTACTAAACTTACGGTAGCAATTAGCGTAAACATGGTTTGGTTGATAACAACCAGATTGTCGACCATGTTTGGTAAGCCTGTTGCGATACCTATAGCCTGGAAGGTTGCAAGTACAAGCGTGCCGTAGCGTGTGTATTGGCTGATCTTACGACGGCCTGCTTCACCCTCTTTTTTGAGTTCAGCTAACGCTGGATGAACTACAGTTAGCAATTGGACAACAATAGATGCCGAAATATACGGCATGATGCCCAATGCTAATATAGATGCACGCTCAAGAGCACCACCGGAGAACATGTTAAACATTTCAACGATGGTACCTTTTTGCTGTTCGAACAAATCGGCAAGTACAGCAGCGTCAATACCAGGAATCGGCACAAAAGAGCCGGCTCGGAATACTAAAAGTGCACCAATTACGAATAACAAGCGCGACTTTAGTTCACTTAAGCCGCTCTGAGCACTACGAAAATCTTGTCCTGGTTTCTTAGCCATCTGTACCTCGTTCCTCGAGATTATTCCTCGATTTTACCGCCTGCAGCTTCGATTGCAGCTTTAGCGCCTTTAGTCACACGTAGACCTTTAACAGTCACTGCTTTGTTAATTTCACCAGAAAGAACAACTTTAACGAATTCGATGTTCTTAGTGATGATGTTAGCAGCTTTAAGGCTGTTTAGATCAACCACGTCACCAGAAACTTTCGCTAGCTCAGCTAGACGAACTTCAGCAGACACTAGGCTCTTACGAGAAGTGAAACCGAATTTTGGTAGACGTTGTTTCAGAGGCATCTGACCGCCTTCGAAACCTGGACGAACTTTACCGCCAGAACGTGATTTTTGACCTTTGTGACCACGGCCACCAGTTTTACCTAGGCCAGAACCGATACCACGGCCTACACGCTTAGGAGCATGTTTAGAGCCAGCAGCCGGTGCAAGAGTATTCAAACGCATTCTGATTACTCCTCAACTTTAACCATGTAGTAAACCTTGTTGATCATACCGCGTACGCACGGAGTATCTTCAAGTTCTACTGTGTGGTTGATTTTACGAAGACCTAGACCACGCAAAGTAGCTTTGTGCTTTGGTAGGCGGCCAATTGAGCTTTTAGTTTGAGTTACTTTAATAGTTGCCATGGTGTTCTTACTCCGAAATAGCTTCAACAGTTAGACCACGTTTAGCAGCAACCATTTCTGGCGACTTCATGCTACCTAGTGCATCGATCGTTGCACGAACGATGTTGATAGGGTTCGTTGAACCGTATGCTTTAGATAGTACGTTGTGTACACCAGCAACTTCTAGTACTGCACGCATCGCACCACCTGCGATAACACCAGTACCTTCTGCTGCAGGCTGCATGTAAACTTTAGAGCCCGAGTGGCGACCTTTCACTGGGTGGTGAAGAGTGCCTTCGTTTAGAGCGATCGTAGTCATGTTACGACGCGCTTTTTCCATTGCTTTTTGGATCGCTGCAGGTACTTCACGAGCTTTGCCGTAACCGAAACCTACGCGACCATTACCGTCACCAACTACTGTTAGTGCAGTGAAGCTCATGATTCGACCGCCTTTAACCGTTTTAGAAACACGGTTAACTGCGATTAGCTTTTCTTGCAAATCATTCGCTTGAACTTGTTGTTCTTTAGCCATCTTCCAACCCTACCTTAGAATTTCAGACCAGCTTCGCGAGCAGATTCTGCTAGCGCCGCTACTCGACCGTGGTATTGGAAACCAGAACGATCAAATGCAACTGCAGTTACGCCTTTTTCAAGAGCGCGTTCTGCAACAGCTTTACCTACTGCTTTAGCTGCATCAACGTTACCAGTGTATTTCACTTGCTCACGGATCGCTTTTTCTACAGTAGAAGCTGCTGCGATAACCTCAGAGCCGTTAGCCGCGATAACCTGTGCGTACACGTGACGAGGAGTACGGTGTACAACTAGGCGAGTCGCACCCAGTTCTGCAATCTTACGACGTGCGCGTGTAGCACGACGGATGCGAGATGCTTTCTTATCCATAGTGTTACCTTACTTCTTCTTAGCTTCTTTAGTACGCACATTTTCATCTGCGTAACGAACACCTTTACCTTTGTAAGGCTCAGGTTGACGGTAAGAACGAATGTCAGCCGCAACTTGACCAACTAGTTGTTTGTCACAACCAGTAATCACGATTTCAGTTTGGCTTGGACATTCAGCTTTGATACCCGCTGGCAACTCGTGCTCAACTGGGTGTGAGAAGCCTAGTGTTAGACCTACAGCGTTGCCTTTGATAGCAGCACGGTAACCAACACCTTTAAGAGTTAGCTTCTTAGTAAAGCCTTCAGTAACACCAACAACCATGTTGTTAACTAGTGCACGAGCAGTACCTGCTTGTGCCCAAGCGTTAGCAACACCTTCTTTAGGACCGAAAGTTAGGTTGTTTTCTTCCTGAGCGATAACTACAGCGTCGTTTAGTACGCGAGTTAGTTCGCCTTTAGCACCTTTTACAGTGATTTCTTGGCCGTTTAGTTTCACCTCTACGCCAGCTGGAATAGCGACAGGTGCTTTAGCAACACGAGACATATTCTACTCCTATTAAGCTACGTAGCAGATGATTTCACCACCAAGACCTGCTTTACGTGCAGCGCGGTCTGACATAAGACCCTTGGAAGTAGAAACGATAGCAATACCAAGACCACCCATTACAGAAGGAAGTTCATCTTTCTTCTTGTAAACACGTAGACCTGGACGAGAAACACGTTTAAGTTGCTCGATTACTGGTTTAGCTTGGAAGTACTTAAGAGTTACTTCTAGCTCAGGTTTTGCTTCGCCTTCAACAGCGAAGTCAACGATGTAACCTTCAGCTTTTAGTAGTGCAGCAATTGCAACTTTAAGCTTTGAAGAAGGCATTTTAACAGCAACTTTGTTTGCTGCCTGACCGTTACGAACGCGGGTCAGCATATCCGAAATCGGATCTTGCATGCTCATATGATTTACTCCAAATGATTAAGTGGCAATTACCAGCTAGCCTTACGAAGACCCGGAATCTCGCCTTTCATGCAAGCTTCACGAACCTTAATACGGCTTAGACCGAACTTACGTAGGTAACCGTGTGGACGACCAGTTTGGTTACAACGGTTGCGCTGACGTGATGCACTTGAATCACGTGGAAGAGATTGCAGTGTAAGAACTGCGTTCCAACGATCTTCTTCAGATGCGTTTACATCGCTGATGATAGCTTTTAGCGCTGCACGCTTTTCAGCGAACTTAGCTACTAGCTTTGCACGTTTAGCTTCACGTGCTTTCATTGATTGTTTAGCCATAACAGTAACCCTTCACCTTACTTACGGAATGGGAAGTTAAAGGCAGCCAGCAGAGCACGGCCTTCCTCATCAGTACCAGCAGACGTCGTAATAGTGATGTCTAGACCGCGTACACGATCAACTTTATCAAAGTCGATTTCCGGGAAGATGATTTGCTCGCGAACGCCCATGCTGTAGTTACCGCGACCGTCAAAAGACTTAGCGCTAACACCACGGAAGTCACGTACACGTGGAAGAGCGATGTTAATCAAACGCTCAAGAAAATCCCACATACGTTCGCCACGCAAGGTTACTTTACAACCGATAGGGTAGCCTTCACGGATTTTGAAACCTGCAACAGATTTACGCGCTTTAGTGATAAGTGGCTTTTGACCAGAGATCGTTGCCATATCAGATGCTGCGTTTTCTAGCAGTTTCTTATCGTTGATTGCTTCACCAACACCCATGTTTAGGGTGATTTTCTCGATTCTAGGGACTTGCATGACGCTTGTGTAACTGAACTGTTTGGTCAGTTCAGCGACTACAGACGACTTGTAGTAATCATGCAGTTTCGCCATAGTAGAACTCCAAATTACTTCTATTAGTTAGAAACGGTTTCGCCGTTAGACTTGAAGAAACGAACTTTTTTGCCGTCTTCAAAACGGAAACCGATACGGTCAGCTTTACCAGTAGCTGCATTAAAGATAGCCACGTTAGAAACATCGATTGCTGCTTCTTGCTCTACGATACCGCCTTGGATACCTAGTGCAGGAACAGGTTTCTGGTGTTTCTTAACAAGGTTGATACCTTCAACGATAACTTTACCAGTTGCTAGGACCTTAGTTACTTTACCTTTCTTGCCTTTGTCTTTACCAGCAAGAACGATTACTTCGTCATTACGACGGATTTTAGCTGCCATTTCTACGTGCTCCTTACAGAACTTCTGGAGCCAGTGAAACGATCTTCATGAACTTATCGCCACGAAGTTCGCGTGTCACAGGACCAAAGATACGTGTACCGATTGGTTGCTCAGTAGTGTTATTCAACAGTACGCAAGCATTTCGGTCGAAGCGAATGACAGAACCGTCAGGACGACGTACGCCTTTACGGGTGCGCACTACAACCGCCTTCATAACGTCACCTTTTTTAACTTTACCGCGAGGAATTGCTTCCTTAACAGTAACTTTGATGACGTCACCGATATGTGCATAACGGCGGTGTGAGCCACCCAGAACCTTAATACACATTACGCTGCGTGCGCCTGAGTTATCAGCTGCGTCCAGCATACTTTGCATTTGGATCATGTTAGTGCTCCGCTAAATATTAATAACTAGACCCATCACGGGTCGGGCTGCCTCTTTATAAGGGACGCGAATTGTACCACCCTTTTCTGTGATTGGGTAGTCAAAAAATAAACGGCTCCAAAAATATTTTTGGAGCCGTTTCTTATCATAGAAGAGTGAAGATTACATCTTCGCCTTTTCTACAACTTTCACCAAAGTCCAAGACTTAGTCTTAGACAGTGGACGACACTCTGCGATTTCAACAGTGTCGCCAATGCCACACTCGTTGTTTTCGTCATGTGCGTGTACTTTAGTCGTACGTTTAACGAACTTACCGTAAATTGGGTGTTTTACGAAACGTTCGATTGCAACAGTGATAGACTTGTCCATCTTGTCGCTAACAACACGACCTTGTTGAGTACGTTTTACTTCGCTCATTATGCGCCTGCCTTCTCAGTCAAAACAGTTTTCACACGTGCGATATCACGGCGTACAGCTTTCAGAGTATGAGTTTGCTGTAGTTGACCAGTTGCAGCTTGCATGCGCAAGTTGAACTGTTCACGTAGCAAATTCATTAGCTCAGCGTTAAGCTCTTCAACGCTTTTCTCGCGTAGATCTTGTGCTTTCATCACATCACCTGCTTAGTTACAAATGTAGTTTTGAAAGGCAGTTTACGTGCCGCTAGACGGAACGCTTCACGTGCCAATTCTTCAGGTACACCACCCATTTCGTACATAACCTTACCAGGTTGGATTTGGGCTACCCAGTACTCAACGTTACCTTTACCCTTACCTTGACGAACTTCTAGTGGTTTTTCTGTGATTGGTTTGTCTGGGAACACACGGATCCAGATTTTACCTTGACGCTTAACGTGACGTGTCATTGCACGACGTGCCGCTTCGATTTGACGAGCAGTTAGACGACCACGGCCAACAGCTTTAAGACCGAATTCGCCGAAGCTTACATCAGTACCTTTAGCTAGACCACGGTTACGACCAGTCTGAACCTTACGGAACTTAGTACGTTTAGGTTGTAGCATCTGTCGACTCCTTACTTACGGCCTTTACGCTGCTTCTTAGGCTTGTCGCCTTTAGGCTCTACAGCGTTAGCTGCTGGCATACCACCTAGGATTTCACCTTTGAAGATCCAAGTTTTAATGCCGATCACACCGTATTGAGTGTGAGCCGAAGAAGTTGCGTAATCAATGTCAGCACGTAGAGTGTGTAGAGGCACACGGCCTTCACGGTACCACTCTGAACGTGCGATTTCAGCGCCGCCTAGACGACCGCTTACTTCCACTTTGATACCTTTAGCGCCTAGACGCATAGCGTTTTGTACTGCGCGCTTCATAGCACGACGGAACATAACACGACGCTCTAGCTGAGACGCGATGCTGTCACCAACAAGTTGCGCATCTAGTTCAGGCTTACGTACTTCAGCGATGTTAATTTGCGCTGGTACACCTGCAATTTTAGCTACAGCTGCGCGTAGCTTCTCAACGTCTTCACCTTTCTTACCGATAACAACGCCTGGACGAGCAGTGTGAATAGTCACACGGATGCTCTTAGCAGGACGCTCGATAACGATACGTGATAGAGACGCTTTTTTCAGTTCACTTGTAAGGAACTGACGTACCTTGAAGTCGCCGTCTAGGTTGTCAGCGAAATCTTTGGTGTTAGCAAACCATGTAGCATTCCAAGGCTTAACGATGCCTAGACGAATACCATTTGGATGTACTTTTTGACCCATTGCTTACTCTCCTAGTCTCTAGCGATCTGCTACAACAACAGTGATGTGGCTTGAACGCTTCAAGATACGATCCGCACGACCTTTAGCACGAGGCATAATACGCTTCATGGTTGGGCCTTCATCTACAAAGATTTTTGCGACATTCAGATCGTCAATATCTGCACCTTCGTTGTGCTCCGCGTTAGCGATAGCAGACTCTAGAACTTTCTTAACTAGTGCAGCAGCTTTTTTGTTGCTGAACGTTAGGATTTCTAGAGCTTGGTCAACAGATTTACCACGGATTAGATCCGCAACTAAGCGAGCTTTCTGAGGCGAAATGCGAGCAAAGTTATGTTTAGCAATTGCTTCCATTATCTACTCCTTAGCGCTTCTTAGCTTTCTTATCCGCAGCGTGACCGCGGTAAGTACGTGTTGGTGCGAATTCACCCAGTTTGTGACCGATCATTTCATCAGTTACAAATACTGGTACGTGCTGACGACCATTATGGACAGCGATGGTCAAACCGATCATCGTAGGGATGATCATTGAACGACGGGACCAAGTCTTAATAGGCTTTTTGTCTCCGCTTTCCACCGCTTTCTCTACCTTCTTCAGCAAGTGTAGGTCAATAAAAGGACCTTTCTTGAGAGAACGTGGCATGGCGATTCCTCTTTATATAGATTACTTGTTACGACGACGTACGATGTACTTGTCAGTGCGTTTGTTCTTACGAGTCTTGAAGCCTTTAGTTGGCATACCCCAAGGAGATACTGGATGACGGCCACCAGAAGTACGACCTTCACCACCACCGTGTGGGTGATCAACCGGGTTCATTACTACACCACGTACGGTTGGACGTACGCCGCGCCAGCGTGAAGCACCAGCTTTACCAAGTTCGCGTAGCATGTGCTCAGAGTTACCAACTTCACCGATTGTTGCACGGCCTTCAGAAAGAACTTTGCGCATTTCGCCAGAACGTAGACGGATAGTTACGTACGCACCGTCGCGAGCAACGATTTGAGCGTAAGCACCAGCCGAACGAGCTAGCTGACCACCTTTACCAGGTTTAAGTTCAACATTGTGTACAGTTGAACCTACTGGGATGTTACGCATTGGTAGAGTGTTACCAGCTTTGATTGGTGCATCAACACCAGACTGAATAACATCACCAGCTACAACACCTTTAGGTGCTAGGATGTAGCGACGCTCACCGTCTTTGTAAAGAACTAGAGCAATGTTTGCGCTACGGTTTGGATCGTATTCTAGACGCTCAACTGTCGCTGGGATACCGTCTTTAGTACGTTTGAAGTCAATTACACGGTAGTGATGCTTGTGACCACCGCCGATGTGACGTACTGTGATACGACCGTTGTTGTTACGACCGCCATTCTTAGAGTTTTTCTCTAGAAGAGGTGCGTATGGCTTGCCCTTGTGTAGGTCAGCGTTAACAACTTTAACAACGTGACGACGACCAGGGGAAGTCGGCTTACATTTAACAATAGCCATTTTTAACTACTCCTGTTATTCCGCGCCGCCAACAAAGTCAAGATCTTGACCTTCTTTCAAAGTAACGTACGCTTTCTTAACGTCGCTGCGGCGACCTTGGCGTAGACCTTGACGTTTGGTCTTACCCTTAGTGATAAGAGTATTTACAGACTTAACTTCAACTTCAAATAGCTTTTCTACAGCTGCTTTGATCTCTTTTTTAGTTGCATCTTTAGCTACTTTGAAAACGATAGTGTTCGCTTTCTCAGCTGCCATAGTTGCTTTTTCAGAGATGTGCGGTGCACGTAGAACTTTTAGGATACGCTCTTCAGTGATCATGCTAGCATTTCCTCTACTTGCTTAACTGCTTCTGCAGTCATTACAACTTTGTCAAACGCGATTAGAGATACTGGATCGATACCAGCAACATCACGTGCGTCAACTTTGTATAGGTTACGAGCAGCTAGGAATAGATTCTCATCTACTTCGCTAGTCACGATTAGAGCGTCAGTTAGCTCAAGCTCTTTCAGCTTAGCAACTAGCTCTTTAGTCTTTGGTGCTTCAACTGAGAAGTTATCAACAACGATTAGACGCTCTTGACGAACAAGCTCAGAAAGAATGCTCTTCATAGCACCGCGGTACATTTTTTTGTTTACTTTTTGGCTGTGATCTTGTGGTTTCGCAGCAAAAGTAACACCACCTGTACGCCAGATTGGGCTACGAATTGTACCAGCGCGAGCGCGACCAGTACCTTTTTGACGCCATGGCTTAGCGCCACCGCCAGATACTTCTGAACGTGTTTTTTGAGCACGTGTACCTTGACGAGCACCTGCTGCGTACGCAACAACTACTTGGTGTACAAGAGCTTCGTTAAACTCACGTCCGAAAGTAGTTTCGGAAACAGTTAGTGCATCAGCACCTTTAACCATTAGTTCCATTACTTACTCCTGAGACGTTATGCTTTAACAGCTGGTTTAACGATCACGTTGCCGCCAGTTGCGCCTGGGACTGCACCTTTAATAAGAAGCAGGTTGCGCTCAGCGTCAACACGTACGATCTCTAGGTTTTGAGTCGTTACACGCTCAGCACCCATGTGACCTGCCATTTTCTTGCCTTTAAATACGCGACCTGGAGTCTGACATTGACCGATAGAACCAGGAGCACGGTGAGACAATGAGTTACCGTGAGTCATATCTTGAGTACGGAAGTTCCAACGCTTAACAGCGCCTTGGAAACCTTTACCCTTAGATGTACCAGTAACGTCTACTTTCTTAGTTTCGTTGAATAGTTCAACAGTTAGTTCAGCACCAACTTCGAACTCTTCGCCGTTTTCTAAACGGAATTCCCAAAGACCGCGACCAGCTTCAACGCCAGCTTTAGCAAAGTGACCTGCTTCAGCTTTGTTTACGCGGTTAGCTTTCTTAGAACCAGCTGTAACCTGAATTGCAGCGTAGCCATCAGTTTCAAGAGTTTTCACTTGAGAAACACGGTTAGCTTCAACTTCAACAACAGTTACTGGGATAGAAACGCCTTCTTCAGTAAATACGCGGGTCATGCCCACTTTACGACCGATTAGACCAATCATACTTCTAATCTCCCTTAACCTAGGCTAATTTGAACGTCAACGCCCGCAGCAAGGTCTAGACGCATTAGAGCATCAACAGTTTTGTCTGTTGGCTCAACGATGTCGATTAGACGCTTGTGAGTACGGATTTCGTACTGGTCACGTGCTTTCTTGTTAACGTGTGGAGAGATAAGAACTGTGAAACGCTCTTTACGAGTTGGTAGTGGGATTGGACCACGAACCTGTGCGCCAGTGCGCTTAGCTGTTTCAACGATTTCCGCTGTAGAAGCATCGATTAGTTTGTAATCGAAAGCTTTTAGGCGGATACGGATACGTTGGTTCTGCATGAGACAGAGCTCCAATTTTAAAAATTACACAAACAATATCGCCACTCAAACTCGTCAAGACGAGAGAATGCCGATTGATTTATGTGAAACCGTAGCATCCAAGATTAGGACGCATTGTCAGTTAATTTTCGATTAACAATCCCTACGTGCCAAAGTCACCTTTGGGGATAGTTTTTCCGAAGAAAAGATAGCTAATTGTATTAACCGCGAACATAAGCTGAGTCTACATTACCTAACAGTCCTATAAGGAAGTTAGCTCCTCACTGCTCATTGGTTCACAACTGGCTTAACCAGTGCGACGCATTATACAGATCACACTTTAGGTTGCAAGGGCTGAATGAAAAATAATCGAAACTATTTTTAACTTGCTGTTTTATGGTCACCTGCAAAATGGGCAATAAACAAAAAGGACGCCGAAGCGTCCTTTTCTAAACTGTAATCGTAATAGCAGTTGCTATTATTTCTTACCGCTTGATAGTGCACCGAAACGCTTGTTGAAGCGATCAACACGGCCGCCTGTATCAACGATACGTTGCTTACCAGTGTAGAATGGGTGACACTTGTCACATACGTCTAGGTGGATAGACTCTTTACCTAGAGTAGAGTTGAACTCGAAAGAGTTGCCGCAAGAACAAGTAGCGTTTACTGCTTTGTATTCTGGGTGGATACCAGCTTTCATGGGATAACCTCAATAGTAGGCCGTGTCGCTATACGAATCTAAGCCGCACACCACACGCAATTAATAATAAAATGGGATACCGCACCAACCAATTGCTGAAGCCATATCTCAAGGCGCGATATAGTAATGAATCCCCTAGATAGGATCAATACGTATGGCAATTTTTTCGCCACTTTTTTCACCAATCCGGTGATATTAGTATATTTCCGAACACACTCCGTAGGTTGACTCGTATTCCTGGGGCGATTTTAATAAACTCTACAGTCCTTTCTTCTTTTATATAGCTACGAATCTATGCGTCCATCCATTGCTAGAGTGGCACTGCCCGTACCTCTCGACAAACAATTTGACTATGCCATCCCAGGATACCTGTTTCCTATCATTGGCGGGCGCGTATCCGTACCTTTTGGACGTCAAACGTTAGTTGGCATCGTCACCGCGATGGTTAATCACTCGGACTTTCCCCAAGATCAACTCAAGCCAATCAAAGCAGTTCTTGATTCTCAGCCGGTATGGTCTGAAAAGCTTTATTCGTTGCTGACTTGGTGCAGCCAGTTCTACCAATACCCACTTGGAGATACGCTACACAATGCGATGCCGGCAGCTCTGCGTAAAGGAAAGCCTGCAGATTTTGCGACGCTACAAGAGTGGCAAATTACCGAATCCGGTAAAGACAAGCTGATGCAAGGGCTTGATCGTCGAGCGGTCAAACAACAGAAGGTCTTGCAAATGTTGATTAACGGCGCTTTGCCTCACCAGGAATTTGTCGACCAAGAGATAGCCTCAACAGTACTAAAGTCTTTAGAAGAGAAAGGCTGGATTGAACGTATCGAGAAGAAGCCTGCAATCACCCAGTGGGGACAGCACGTTGAATGCGACGTCGAGAAGCCAAAGCTCAACCACGAACAAGCTCTGGCTATTGCGAGTGTAAATAGCCAAACAGGTTTTGCTTGCTATTTATTAGAAGGCGTCACGGGCTCAGGTAAGACAGAAGTGTACCTTAACCTGATCAAACCGGTCTTAGAGAAAGGTAAACAAGCCTTGGTTTTAGTACCAGAGATTGGCTTAACACCACAAACCATCAACCGCTTTAAACGCCGTTTTAATGTGCCAGTTGACGTCATCCACTCCGGGTTAAACGAGACAGAGCGTCTGAATGCGTGGCTTTCTGCACGCGACAAAGCGGCCGGAATCATTATCGGCACACGCTCTGCCCTACTCGCGCCTTTTGCTGATCTCGGGATTATCATTGTAGACGAGGAACATGACACCTCTTACAAACAGCAAGATAGCTTGCGTTATCATGCGCGCGATGTTGCTGTAATGCGCGCTCATAAAGAACAAGTTCCGATTGTTCTGGGCTCAGCTACACCTGCACTGGAGACATTGCACAATGCCTTGTCAGGCAAGTATCACCATTTAACCCTGACCCAACGCGCAGGCTCTGCGGTTCCTACTACTAATAAAGTTCTCGACGTCAAAGGTCAGTATTTAGAAAGTGGTTTATCTGCCCCATTGATTGCGGAAATGCGCAAACACCTTAAAGTAGGCAATCAGGTGATGCTGTTTCTTAACCGTCGTGGTTTCTCCCCTGCTCTCATGTGCCATGAATGTGGTTGGATTGCCGAATGCAAACGTTGTGATGCTTATTACACCTTCCACCAATACAGCAATGAGATTCGCTGCCACCATTGTGGCTCGCAGCAACCAGTGATTCATCAGTGTCAGGGCTGTGGTTCAACTCAACTGGTTACCGTTGGTGTCGGTACCGAACAGTTGGAACAACAATTGGCACAACTGTTCCCCGAATACAAAGCCATCCGTATCGACAGAGATAGCACGCGCCGCAAAGGCAGTTTAGAAGATGCGCTGGACTCCATCCGCAAGGGTGAATATCAAATTTTAATTGGCACTCAAATGTTAGCTAAGGGACACCATTTCCCCAATGTAACGCTCGTTGCCTTGCTAGATGTTGATGGCTCTCTATATAGTAGCGACTTCCGCGCCTCCGAAAGATTAGCGCAGTTATTCATTCAAGTCGCAGGGCGAGCCGGACGTGCAAGTAAGCCGGGGGAAGTGGTTTTGCAGACTCACCATCCTGAGCACAGTTTGTTGCAAGCCTTATTGGAAAAAGACTACCGACACTTCGCTATGACGGCATTAGAGGAACGTAAACTGGCGCAGTTGCCACCGTACAGTTTCCTGACTCTATTTAAAGCCGAAGCGAATCAGAGCGAGATCGTAGAAGATTTTCTGCGCCAAGTTCGCTTTACCTTAGAATCTCACCCTTTGTTTGACGACACCTGCATGGTGCTTGGTCCAACACCATCGCCTCTCGCCAAACGCGCAGGCAAATACCGTTGGCAGCTGTTACTCCAAACCCAGCACCGTTCATTAATGCAAAAGTTATTAACCAGTGCCAAACCTGCTATTGAGTTGTTGCCTAATGCCAAAAAAGTTCGCTGGAATTTAGACATAGAACCACAAGATCTCAGCTAGCAAACGTTTAACTATGTAATGAATTACCTTTTAATGTGATGAGACTCACATCGAGATTGCAATTTTTGTTAAACAGACCGTAACTTTCCCGATAGAAATGAATAGACTATCCAAATTAGCAAAGTCTAAAGTGGGTTTACCCCATAGGCTTAGATTAAAACAATGACTATTCCCAAAATTTGAAGCAGTAGCCAAGCGATGCTTTATCGCCTACTCCCTAAAAATAACCACTAACAACGTGATTAGATAGGCACTGATTACCAGTGATAAAGACCTACGACTTCTGACAGGGAATAACGTCATCTTGGCAAAAATTTGAGAGGTTAAACACTATGGCGACAATGAAGGATGTTGCCCAGCTTGCGGGAGTGTCGACAGCTACGGTATCTCGAGCATTAATGAATCCAGAAAAAGTCTCTTCTTCAACAAGAAAAAGAGTCGAAGATGCCGTCCTTGAAGCGGGCTATTCTCCAAATTCATTAGCGCGTAATCTACGTAGAAACGAATCAAAAACGATTGTTACCATCGTTCCTGACATCTGTGATCCTTACTTTTCTGAAATCATTCGTGGTATCGAAGACGCAGCTATGGAACATGGCTACCTCGTACTGCTCGGTGACAGCGGCCAGCAGAAAAAGCGTGAAAGCTCGTTTGTGAATCTAGTGTTCACCAAACAAGCCGATGGCATGTTACTGCTTGGTACCGACCTGCCATTTGATGTCAGCAAGCCAGAACAGAAAAACCTGCCACCAATGGTCATGGCTTGTGAGTTTGCGCCAGAGCTAGAATTACCAACCGTGCACATTGACAACCTAACGTCCGCTTTTGAAGCGGTCAATTACCTAACTCAGCTTGGCCATAAACGCATAGCACAAATTTCAGGGCCAGACACAGCGGTATTGTGTCAGTTCCGCCAGCAAGGTTATCAACAAGCCTTGCGTCGCGCGGGGATCAGTAAAGACCCACAATACAGTGTTATCACTGAGTTTTCTTTTGACGGCGGCGCGAAAGCTGTACGTAAGTTACTAGAACTTCCAGAGCCACCAACTGCGATTTTCTGCCACTGTGACACCATGGCAATCGGCGCAATCCAAGAAGCGAAACGACTCGGTCTGCGCGTTCCGCAAGATCTGTCAGTGGTTGGTTTCGATGATATCAACTTTGCTCAATACTGCGATCCACCGTTAACAACCATTTCTCAACCTCGTTATGAAATTGGCCGCCAAGCGATGCTTATGATGCTTGAACTCCTTAAAGGCCATGACGTTCATTCAGGTTCACGCTTACTAGAAACTAAGCTTGTTGTCCGTGGTAGCGCAGCGCCACCGCAACGCGCCTAAGCGTTCGGTAGTCCAACGCGACCTATCATGTAAACTAACGATAAGCGGTACCCATTGGTGCCGCTTTTTGTCTTCTCTATCTGATACGTAGCTATCAAGATTACATCAATAGGGTGTTTTCTCGACCCGTTCTGGATTAACATATTTGGAAGAATCCTTGATGACCAGAAGTAACCGTGGCAAACAGAGATTATGTGAGACGGGGGCGAGGCGCTCCAAAAAAGTCGACAAAAAAACAACCTCCCAAAAGAAAACCTTGGCGTAGTGGTCTACTTGCAATCTTGCTTGTGGGCGGTTTTGGCTATGGTCTGTATTTATTAAGTAACGATCCAGAACCGAAACCACCCGTGGTTCAACAACCTACCACGACCGTCAGTAAGCCAAAGCCGAAAAAGGATTTGCCACCACCACCTGAAGAGAAGTGGGAATACGTCGAATCTTTACCCAAGCGAGAAGTGGAAGTCGTCGCTAAAGAAATCGAAGTATCTAAAATCCCATACGTAATGCAGTGTGGCGCTTACAAAACCCAAGCGCAGGCCGAAGAGCGAAAGCTGGCTATTGCTTTCCAAGGTCTTTCGAGCAAAATTCGTAAGAAAGAAGGCAGTTCTTGGTACCGTGTTGTACTTGGCCCGTACAAGTTCAAACGCGATGCAGAGAAAGATCGCCACAAGTTGCAACGCGCGAAAATCGAACCGTGCGCAATTTGGAAAGAAAACTTCTAATCTCACAAAGACCAACCGCATTCACTGTTGGTCTTTTTTATTCCTCGCGTGTTATTGGCATCATCAGCGTTAGCAAATGTGAAAAACGCCCTCCCCTTGAATCCCAAGTTCCTCTCCCCCATATACTGAATTAAATCCAAAGAGAAATAATTAAGAGGTCGACTGTGACTACCATTGTATCTGTACGTCGAAATAACAAAGTCGTCATCGCGGGTGATGGCCAAGTATCTCTAGGCAATACCGTCATGAAAGGTAACGCGCGCAAAGTTCGCCGCCTATACAACAATAAAGTGCTTGCTGGCTTTGCTGGCGGTACAGCGGACGCCTTCACCCTATTTGAACGCTTTGAAAGCAAACTGCAAATGCACCAGGGCCATCTGACGAAAGCAGCCGTAGAACTGGCAAAAGACTGGCGCAGCGACCGAGCTCTTCGCAAATTAGAAGCGTTACTTGCTGTTGCAGACGAAACAGCATCACTCATCATCACTGGTAACGGCGATGTCGTTCAGCCAGAAAATGATTTGATTGCGATTGGTTCTGGTGGTGCATACGCACAAGCAGCCGCAACTGCACTTTTAGAAAATACTGACTTAGATGCACGTGAAATCGCGGAAAAGGCACTAAACATCGCTGGTGATATCTGTGTATTCACCAACCATCACCACACCGTAGAAGAGCTAGACTCAACTACAGAGCCTGAAACCCCAGCCGCGTAATCGTAACGAAGTAAGGAAAGAATATGTCTGAAATGACCCCTCGCGAAATCGTTCATGAACTGAACCGTCACATCATTGGTCAAGACAAAGCAAAACGTTCGGTTGCGATTGCCCTTCGTAACCGCTGGCGTCGCATGCAGCTAGAAGAAAGCTTGCGCGTCGAAGTCACACCGAAGAACATTCTGATGATTGGTCCAACTGGTGTTGGTAAGACAGAGATCGCTCGTCGTCTTGCTAAACTAGCCAATGCGCCATTCATCAAAGTCGAAGCAACAAAGTTCACCGAAGTGGGCTACGTTGGTAAAGAAGTTGAAACCATCATTCGTGACCTGACTGATGTCGCTGTGAAGATGACCCACCAGCAAGCGATGGAAAAAGTAAAATTCCGCGCCGAAGAGCAAGCTGAAGAGCGCATTCTCGATGCACTACTGCCACCAGCACGCGATAGCTGGGGTCAAGTCGAGCAGAAAGAAGACACCTCAAACACTCGCCAAATCTTCCGTAAAAAACTGCGTGAAGGTCAGCTAGACGATAAAGAGATTGAAATCGATGTAGCAGCGCCTCAAATGGGTGTGGAGATCATGGCTCCTCCTGGTATGGAAGAAATGACCAACCAGCTACAAGGTATGTTCCAAAACCTTGCCGGCGACACCAAGAAAAAGCGTAAGCTGAAAATCAAAGACGCGATGAAAGCGCTGGCAGAAGAGGAAGCTGCAAAACTTGTAAACCAAGAAGAGCTAAAAGAAGCCGCGATTTTCAACGTAGAAAACAACGGTATTGTTTTCATTGATGAAATCGACAAGATTTGTAAACGCGGTGAAAGCTCTGGCCCGGACGTGTCTCGTGAAGGTGTGCAACGTGACTTACTTCCTCTGATTGAAGGCAGTACCGTTTCGACAAAACACGGCATGGTAAAAACAGACCACATTCTGTTTGTTGCATCCGGTGCATTCCAAGTTGCCAAGCCATCTGATCTCATTCCAGAACTGCAAGGCCGTCTGCCAATCCGTGTGGAATTGGAAGCACTGAGCAGCCACGACTTCAAACGTATTTTGACTGAGCCTAAAGCGTCGCTGACTGAACAATACATTGCGCTGATGAAGACAGAAAACGTCGACATCGAATTTACCGAAGACGGTATCACGCAAATCGCAGAAGCGGCATGGACGGTAAACGAAACCACAGAAAACATTGGTGCTCGTCGTCTACATACCGTGATGGAACGTCTGATGGACGAAATCTCTTACGATGCAGCAGAGCAATCTGGTGCTAAGTTTGTGATTGATGCAGCTTACGTTAAAGAACGTTTAGGCGATACGATCGAAAACGAAGACCTTAGTCGCTTTATTCTGTAAACTCAGATTTCACCTTGATTTTAAAGGCTATCTCGAAAGAGGTAGCCTTTTTGTTTTCCGGGCATTTGCGTAAAGATTATTCTCAGATACGTACCAACAGTCATACCTGCCTTGTTTTAGGTCAATAGCGTATCTGCTGCTTTGTGCTTATACTGGGCACATTGGTTACTAGCACGAAATTTCCATGAAACAATCTTTGCAGATCTGGCTTGAAGCCGCTCGCCCTAAAACATTGCCTCTCGCTCTGGTGTCTATTTTAACTGGTAGCGTACTTGCATACTCAGCCGGTCATTTCTCTTTGACCATCGCAATCATGGCCTTTGCTACGGCAACCTTATTGCAAATTCTATCGAACTTAGCCAACGACTATGGCGATGCAGTAAAAGGCACCGACAATGAAAACCGTTTAGGTCCACAGCGTGCGATGCAGACCGGTGCCGTTAGTGCCAAACAGATGAAACAGGCGATCATTTTTAATATCGTGCTTACCGCCATCTCAGGCTTGGTTTTGGTGTTTTACGCGCTGAGCTCACCAGAAAGCATCATCACCTTCATCGGTTTGGGTATTCTTGCCATTATCGCGGCGATTGCTTACACCATGGGCAGTAAGCCCTACGGTTACGTCGGCTTAGGCGATATCTCCGTATTCCTGTTCTTTGGTCTGCTAGGCGTATCTGGTACATACTTCCTGCATACTGGACATGTAGACACCACTCTATTCTTACCAGCTCTGGGCTGTGGTTTACTCGCGGTAGCGGTACTGAACATCAACAACATGCGTGATATCGAGAACGATCGCGAATGTGGAAAGCGCACGGTCGCAGTCCGTTTGGGCCAACACAAAGCCAAGCAGTACCACTTTATCTTGCTTGGTGGTGCTATTTTAGCGTTTGCGGCTTACTTGTTAATTCAAGACAAACCACTGTGGATTAGCCTACCCTTCTTGTTGAGCGTTTATGTCGTCATTCATCATGGTAAAGCCGTTTGGGATACAGAAAAACCTGCACAAATCGCTCCAATGCTGCCAGTTATCGTAAAATGCTCATTAGTCACTAACGTTTTGTTTGCAACAATTGTGGTAGCTCAAACTCTGGTAAGTTAAAAAAGGATTGTCATTGCATTGACTTAATGCCTAGATATACTCAAAGACAACCAGTTTCTGTTTAGAAAGGTACGCTATGGAATACAATACCTCAGCACTCTGCGATATCTACCTTGATCAGGTCGATGTGGTTGAACCAATGTTCAGTAATTTTGGCGGACGCGCGTCATTTGCCGGGCAAATCACCACCATTAAGTGTTTTGAAGACAACTCACTGATCCGCGAAACCTTAGAGCAAGATGGTCTTGGGCGTGTGTTGTTGATTGACGGTGGCGGTTCCTTACGTAAAGCGCTCATCGATGCAGAAATAGCTGCGATTGCAGAAGAAAACGAGTGGGAAGGCATTGTCGTTTACGGTTGTGTCCGTGAAGTCGATGAACTAGAAGACATGAACCTCGGCATTCAAGCTTTGGCATCGATTCCTGTTGGCGCGGCGAACCAGGGCATTGGTGAGCTAGATGTACCCGTAAACTTCGGCGGCGTTAGCTTCCTTCCAGAAGATTACATCTACGCCGACAACACTGGCATCATTCTATCTCCAGAGCCACTTAATATTGACCTTGAGTTAGATGATACGGTCGAAGAGTAGCTTCCAGTAGCCAGTCACCTTTCGTTGACTAAAGCGCTACTCATACCCAAATACACAAACACCCGCCGAAGCGGGTGTTTTTAATTCTGGATGAAGAAGTGAAATTATTCCACTTCGTCCATTTTGCCAAGTAGTGCACGAATGCGCTCCTGCCACTGTGCGTGCTCTTGCTGAGCTTGCTGAGCTTTTTGCTCTAGATCTTCACGTTGAGAACGAAGCTCGTTTGCTTCTGCTTCTAGTTTTACTTTGTCTTCTTTCAGCTCTTCAACTTCCATCTGAAGAAGAGTGATTGTGTCAACTGCAGTTTGAATTTTAGATTCTAGTTGTTCTAGTACTTCAAAAGACATCTTGGCCTACCTATGTTATTCCGTTGGGATGATGCACGAGATTGGCGTGCAGCTTACCTATATAAGGTCATTCTACTCAGCGTCGCGATGAGAAACACTCACTATATTCGATATTTCGCTTCATTCGGTTAAAAAATCGGCGCAATCTCACTAAACGCTGACTTTTCTTATCGGCGAAGCATTTTTGTGCAAGGTATTTACGCCTCTCCGCGACAAAAATCACCCAAGTATTGATCAAATTCAACTTAGTTAAAGTAAAAGCTCAGCAAAAAGGCAAACGTTTAACTGCCGTTGTGATAGAATCGCCGCGCAAATTCCTCTTCCCTATTGCTTACTTGGAGACATCATGAAACGCGATTTAGCAATGGCATTTTCTCGTGTAACTGAAGGTGCAGCACTCGCTGGTTACAAATGGCTTGGCCGTGGTGACAAAAACGCAGCCGATGGCGCTGCTGTTGAAGTTATGCGCACTCTACTGAACAAAACAGACATCAGTGGTGAAATTGTCATTGGTGAAGGTGAAATCGATGATGCTCCAATGCTATACATCGGTGAGAAAGTTGGTCTAGGTGGCGATGAAGTGGATATCGCTGTTGACCCTATTGAAGGCACTCGCATGACCGCAATGGGTCAATCGAACGCATTGGCAGTGCTTGCCGCGGGTGAAAAAGGCAGCTTTTTAAAAGCACCTGACATGTACATGGAAAAACTGGTTGTTGGCCCAGGTGCGAAAGGCGTGATCGATCTAGAAAAGCCGTTGAAAGAAAACCTAGAAAACGTTGCTAGCGCGCTGAATAAAACGCTGGACACTCTGGTTGTCATCACTCTAGCAAAACCCCGCCACGATGATGTGATAGCTGAAATGCAAGCGATGGGTGTGCGTGTCTTCGCGGTGCCAGATGGCGACGTTGCTGCTTCCATCCTAACGTGTATGCCAGATAGTGAAGTGGACCTCATGTACTGCATTGGTGGTGCACCAGAGGGTGTGGTATCCGCAGCGGTGATTCGCGCACTTGATGGTGACATGCATGGCCGCCTTCTGCCTCGCCACGAAGTGAAAGGCGACACAGAAGAAAACCGTATTTACGGTGCGGCTGAACTACAACGTTGTGAAGAAATGGGCGTAAAAGCCAACGTCGTCCTAAAAATGGAAGACATGGCGCGCAGCGACAACGTCGTCTTCTCAGCAACAGGCATTACAAAAGGTGATTTGCTAGAGGGGATTTCTCGCCAAGGTAATATTGCGACAACAGAGACGCTACTCGTGCGAGGCCGTTGCCGTACCATTCGCCGTATCAAGTCGACCCATTACTTAGAGCGCAAAGACCCAGAAGTTCGCGATATCATTCTGTAATTTTTAGGTTCAGCATCGAAAAGGGTTGGCAAAGTGCCGGCCCTTTTTGTTTTTGGCTCACCAAATCCCCACTCAAGTTAAGTCAACACTTTTCTTTACTAAGCCTATCGCGCATAATGTGTACGGAAATACAAATGGTGGGAATATGAAGACCGTAGATAGGATATTGCAAATCGTTAAGCGTGACGGGTCTGTCACTGCAAAACAACTCTCTTCTGAGCTTGGGATGACAACCATGGGTGCTCGCCAGCACCTGCAAGGTTTAGAAGATGATGGCATCCTGTCGATTCACGATGTAAAAGTCAAAGTCGGACGCCCTACTCGCCACTGGTCTTTAACCCAGAAGGGACACGAGCAATTCGCTGATCGTCATGGCGAACTCACCATCCAATTTATCGAAGCCGTGGAACACATCTTCGGTAAAGATGGCCTCGACAAAGTTACCTCCGAGCGCGAAAAACTGACTTTACAAAACTATCGCCAGCACCTCGACCAATGTGAGTCTTTAGAAAGCAAACTGGAAACTTTGGTTTCTCTGCGCGAAAAAGAAGGCTACATGGCAGAGCTTGAACAAGATGAGCACGGCTTTATCTTGATCGAGAATCACTGCCCGATTTGTAAAGCCGCTACGCGTTGCCCTAGTTTATGCAAATCGGAACTGAGTGTGTTCCGGTCCTTACTCGGAGACGACACGACCGTCGAACGTACCGAGCATATCATTAGCGGTCAACGTCGCTGCGTTTACCGAATCCGCGCTTAGATTTCGGCCCTTTCGCTCTCTCTTATAAATGAGACAGGCCAATGATTCATCCTTTACCCTGATTCCTGTGGTGTACGCTTGTAGTATTGAACACGAGTATCCATATGGATTTGGAGAAAGGGATGAGAACTCTACATACTCACACAACGCAAGTATTACCCTCATTTGATGAACTGGTTCAGATGGCCGAAAGCGATCCAGAAGGCTTTGAACAATTTCGCCACGAGATGGCAAAAGAAATGATAGAAAGCGCATCAGAAATGATGCAACCACGCTTATGGGCTCAGCAAAGCCATATTGATCGTGTGATTCGCAACTGTAAAAACCCTCATCACACCAACGTCGTGCTAATGAATGAACTACAAAAACAAGTCACGAAGTTCAGAGAAGCATTACAAGGAAAAGCGATGTCGGTTAAGACAGACAACGTAGTCGCCTTCAACAGAAACGACTTCTACTAATGTGAGAGTCACACCTTAGGCAGACTCCCACACTCATGAATCACTGTGGCTCAGGACCGTATTTATTCGGGCCTGATGTGCCTTTCAAAAAACCACACTCAATCAAAATCCAAAGCCCACAAATTAATGAAATCGAAGCAATGAACAGCTGTGGCGTTGAAGGCTCTTGCGCCATTGGGCTTGTCATCGGCGTTGCGATGCGACCAATCACCAAAGGAATATTCAAGCCTAACCAGTAGATCGACTTGTCGCGGTCATGCCATCTCTTTGTCGTAATAGCCAAATCAGGAATGAGCAGTACCAACAAGAATATTGGCAGTAACAGGTAAGAAAACGCAGGAAACAACTTACTGATACCCGCACCAAAACCTATAATCGAAATATAGTAAATCACATTCCAAATCCAATAGGTTTTGCGATCGATACGTCCGTGAAACGAAAACAGTAACTCTTTAGTCGACATCAATTTTTATCCAAAAATAGAAAGAATACAGAGTAGCCGAGTCGGGGTAATTTGGGAAGAAACAACAAGTCGTGAACAACGTCGGCCAAGCCTTATATTCAGTTCACCACTTTTTGAAAGCTGTCCACATCCATATCTCGAATGTTAACCGTTAAACTGTGCACATGACTTGCCTGTTCTTGAAGCACAACCATTAAAGCTCGCGATAATTCTCGCTTTTGTTCCGGCGTTCGGCCAGACAACAAATCAAAATTGATATGGATAAAATCGAGACTGTCACCCGCTTCACCAATTAGCCAGTTATGACATCTTAACGTTCTTGATTTCACAGAGGCCAACTCAAAAAGGCCACTCTCTAACGCAGCTTTATGTAAGTCTTCCAGCAAACCTTGTACATTGACTCGCTCTTCCACTGAGTTCGAATACTCTAAAACTAAGTTTGGCATTTTGATTCCTTTCTACAACATAAAAAATTCAGTGCGTAGTAATACCAATCTAGCCAGCAATTTCCGAGGAATGAACTATCATTCTGTCTACGCGATCACCAATCGATTGCTTTTGATAAAAATAACAGAACAACTTCGACTCCAGACGGAGAGAGAAAGCCACATAAGACATGATACCAATCATGATCTGTTCATATTATTCTGTTATATTCCTACGTAGATTTTTTACATTAATAGACTATTTACATTAAAGATAAGGGAGATATTCCTATGCGTCGTCCTGTAGTGATGGGTAACTGGAAACTAAACGGCAGCAAAGCAATGGTAACTGAGCTGCTAACTGGTCTTAACGCTGAGCTTGAAGGCGTTGAAGGTGTTGACGTAGCAGTAGCTCCACCAGCTCTTTACATCGACCTAGCTGAGCGTCTAATCGCTGAAGGCGGTAACAAGATCATCCTAGGTGCTCAAAACACTGACCTAAACAACAGCGGTGCTTTCACTGGCGACATGTCTCCAGAAATGCTGAAAGATTTCGGTGCTACTCACATCATCATCGGTCACTCAGAGCGTCGTGAATACCACAACGAATCTGACGAGTTCATCGCTAAGAAATTCAACTTCCTAAAAGAAAACGGTCTAACTCCTGTTTTCTGTATCGGTGAATCTGAAGCTCAAAACGAAGCTGGCGAAACTGAAGCAGTATGTGCACGTCAAATCAACGCAGTTATCGACACTTACGGTGTTGAAGCTCTAAACGGCGCAATCATCGCTTACGAACCAATCTGGGCTATCGGTACTGGTAAAGCAGCAACAGCTGAAGATGCACAACGCATCCACGCTTCTATCCGCGCACTAATCGCAGCGAAAGACGAAGCAGTTGCAGCACAAGTAATCATCCAATACGGCGGTTCTGTTAAACCAGAAAACGCTGAAGCTTACTTCTCACAACCAGACATCGACGGTGCTCTAGTTGGCGGTGCTTCTCTAGACGCTAAGAGCTTCGTAGCTATCGCTAAAGCAGCGGCAGCAGCTAAAGCTTAATTTCGCTTTTATTAAGCAGAAATAACAAAGGGATGCATCACGCATCCCTTTTTGTTTGTGTGTTCGATTACACACTATCATCGTAGCTCAAGCCTAATCACTACCAAATAAGTCTCGCGTATAAACCTTATCAGCCACATCAGCCAGTTCTTCAACCATACGGTTAGAGACAATCACATCGGCGCTTTGTTTAAACTCATTCAGATCGTTGATTACACGTGAGTTAAAGAACTCCTCTTCCTGAAGTACTGGCTCATACACCATCACTTCAATGCCCTTTGCCTTGATACGCTTCATAATACCTTGAATAGACGAAGCGCGGAAATTATCCGAGCCAGCTTTCATTATCAAACGGTATATCCCAACCACTTTAGGTTCTCGTTTGAGAATAGACTCAGCAATAAAGTCTTTACGAGTTCGATTGGCTTCCACTATCGCTCCAATGATGTTATTAGGAACTTCCTGGTAATTTGCTAACAACTGCTTTGTATCTTTAGGTAAGCAGTAACCGCCGTAACCAAATGAAGGGTTGTTGTAGTGGCTACCAATACGTGGATCTAAGCCTACGCCTTCAATAATTTGACGAGAGTCTAGGTTGTGCGCTTCCGCATAGGAATCTAGCTCATTAAAGTAAGCCACACGCATTGCAAGATAGGTATTTGAGAACAGTTTCACTGCTTCAGCTTCTGTTGAATCAGTAAACAAAATTGAAATATCTTCTTTTACCGCACCCTCTGCGAGAAGGTTTGCAAATGTTTCCGCACGCTCGCTACGCTCACCTACGATAATACGAGATGGATGCAAATTGTCGTAGAGCGCTTTACCTTCACGAAGGAACTCTGGAGAAAAAATGACGTTCTCACAGTTCAATTCATCTTTAATACGCGCGGTATAACCTACCGGCACAGTGGATTTAATTACCATTACGGCTTCTGAGTTAATTGCCATCACATCTTTAATGACCGCCTCAACTGAAGAAGTATTAAAGTAATTGGTTTGCGGGTCATAATCTGTAGGTGTTGCGATAATAACAAATTCAGCATCTTTATAGGCGAACTCTTTGTCTAGCGTTGCCACAAAGTTGAGTTTCTTCGTTTCAAGAAAGCTCTCGATCTCAGAATCAACAATTGGAGATTGCTTTTTATTTAGCATCTCAACTTTCTCTTGGATGATGTCTACCGCAACGACTTCATGATTCTGAGCCAAAAGCATGGCGTTTGACAGACCAACATATCCTGTACCTGCAACTGCAATTTTCATTCTTTTATCCCATATATAAAACTGGCGTAAGAATACCAAAACCTCACGGTATGCGGTAGAAGCAGGTGCTTTTTAGCTCTTTTTTTACGCTGAATTTATGTATACAAAAAAAGCGGCCATTTGGCCGCTTTTCAACTAGATTGCAGTTAATCTAATTGGGTTGTAAGGTACCTTAAGTAAGCATTACGCATACGAACCTTGTTCTCTTCAAAGTAATCGCTACCATAACGACCACGGTTAAAGTAACGGCGTAGCATACTGTTATCCATCGCAAGTTCATCACCTTGACCCGTAGTCAAGTAGTTGAACTCATTCCCTACACGAGTGCTGACGTTAAAGTCGTACGCTTCATTACCACGAGCCTGCAGGAAGCCAGGAGACATATCACGCCATGGCGTCAAAGGTAATTTTACTGATAGCGTAACAAACTGCTCTTCATCGGTGTTATTAAACTGCGTCACTTGATAGCTTGCGGACAACTCTATGTCGTCAAACCAATGTGAGGTTGTAAGCTTTGCACCAACATCGCCTTTCCAAAACTCCCCCACAGTTGCGTTAAACTGCCAATCCCACTCAGGCATGCTGAAAGTATAACGAGTTAAAAACGTTTGGCGATCTGGGTTCACATAGCCATTTTTATCTTTCTCATCCGAGTGTTGGAAGTAACTCATTTCTAGACCAACCGCATGCGCACCTGATGGAGAAAACCAAGCGGACTCACTGTGCACCCCAACATAGTCTGCTTTTACTAAACCAAGCGATACTTGGTTCGCCACATCGACATATGGCAATCGGAAGAATTGATGCACCATGGCACGATCGATTTCATTTTCATAGGCGCTATCTTCAAAATAACTGCCTTCTTCAAAATCATCGCTTTCAGCTAATGGCAAAATATGGCGAACATCCACAGCAGCTCCAGACCACAAGAAGGTATAGAGGTTGCTCGACATAGCAAAAGAGTAATCATATACCCCATACTCAGTCGCTACACCATGACGCACCATTGGCGACAACACCAATTGTGAATCTAACGTCCCACTATTTACGCGCTCTGTTTTCCATTCTACTAGCTCAAGCATATCGGATAGGTCTGTCGTATTGAACTGGATGTCATCACATGCTGCAGAACCATTCATAAAGTTCTGATAACAAGTCGCATCCGTTTTCACTCTCACTATTGGTTTTTGGTTTGCCAATAGTAATAGTTCAATGCGGTCAGAACTTAAGCCCATTTCTTGCGCAATGTTTGTTCCGAAATGACTTGAAATAATTCCCATGGCAACACCCAAACCATCCACCTGGCTGTGATTATAGCGGCGGTTCTCTAGTGCCACGACAACCGATTGATTCAAGGTACCAACTTGAATATTCAGAAAACCTTCGTTGCGCAGCGCACTGACCAAGGCAGAGATTGACGCATTATCAGCTTTACTTTGCTCTAGAGAGACCTTTTCCATCAGTGACACATTGTTACGAGCATACTCACGAGAGCGGGCGTAATCGGTGATGAGTGGGATAGACAATGCGGCATTCCACATATTCTGTTCATCCGTGTCATGACCAGAGTAAATTTGGTAGCTCAAAGAAGCCGTCATGTCGTAAGGTAGCAGTTCTTCTGGCGTGAACACTTTCACTGATGAGTTAAAATCGACAGCATCGTATTCACCGGTGAGCTGAACAAAATCAAATGGCTGATATTCAATACCCCCGAAAGGTCCATCCATTACCCCTAATGCGATGTCAGAGCGCCCGTAGCCTACTGAAACTCTGACAGGAAATTGCTTAATATTGTAATCAGCAACCACATAATTTGTGTTGAAGTAGTTTGATGCCCCTCCGAGATCTTGTACCCCAATTGCAAAGCTCAAATTATCAACATCCCACAGATCTGGTAACTGATATTTAAAAGATGCAGATAAATCTCTTACAGGGCCACATCCGCTCTCTAGAAAGCTGCGGCAGTTATAAGTTTCTGTAACAATTCTGCCGTGAGCTTCAAGTCCATCAAACAAACCGATAGAAAACTTTATTGAATCCAAATCATGAATACTGCTTTCGTATGGCAAACCTTGAGAGAAAGTTGTTGATGAAACACCATAGCTTAACACTTGAGCGTTTGGGGTAAGCGTTAAACCTGAGAAGCTTTGATTAGAGGATAATGTCTTTAGAGCTTGTGCAGAAATAGGTAAGCTGAAAGCTAGTGACAGCAAGGGAATAACCGTTACTGCTTTATTAATTTTTTGTGCCATCCATTTGCCATTATAAATAAATCGATACATAAAAGTTCCAAAAATGAATCTTTCTCGCTTTACGATTTTTGATAAACATTAAATTTTTCTAGTAATAGCTAGCCAAAGAAATTTTAGTAATCTCACTTGCCTAAATATTCGACTTGGCTCTTTTAAAAGTCGGTATAACCACTCCAAGTTCAAATTACACCATGCTTTAGGTGCTCGGTCTGCAGCCCCTACAAACACATTATACGTACCACCAACCCCCATCATGAACGCATCTATCCCAGCATCCCGACACTTTTGCATAAATATCTCTTGTCTGGGAGAACCCATTGCGACAGTTACTATATCAGGAGTAAGTGATAAAATTTTTTTTATCATTACATCGTCATCTTGAAAATAGCCATCTGCGAAGCCAACTATATTTACATCAAATTCGTTCTTAAGCTTTGAACTTGTTTGAGTGACAACATCTAAACTGGCACCGAGTAAAAACACTGATTTTTGTTCTTGAGAAGAAGCTTTCATTAACTCCTCCCAAAGTTCGCATCCAGGAATTCTATCAAGTTTCATCGAAAGTTTTCTTTCAGCAACCTTTACAGCACCGATACCATCTAGATAACGAATGTCAGCTTTATCTAATGCTTCACGAGTTTTAGAACATCGCATTGCGGACAAGATTTTTTCTGGATTAATGGCAACAGCGGTCTTACCTTTCCCATTGTCCAGTATATATTTGACTGCTTCGTTCATATTTTCAAAACAACTAACAACAATCCCAGATATATCTACTTGTTTCAACATAAAAATAAAAGCCTTGATTAGTGGGATAAAACACTATCGTATTTTTTAATAATTTCGGAAGCCACGTTTGATATTTTATACTTTTCAGATGAACTTATACTAAATGATGACATGACTTTATAGTCGCTCACTGACATTTCGAAAGCCTTTGTTAGTACAGTGTTTAATCCTTCTTGAGAGAAGTCAAATATAAATCCATTTTTACCATCCTCAATTTGCTCTATGCTTCCGTCTGTTTTCGTTGCTATAACTGGGGTTCCCAAGCTTAGGGATTCAGAAATAGTCAAACCAAAAGATTCTACGATAGAACAACTAATCGTAAAGTAAGATGAAAGGTAAATATCTTTAATCTCAGATATTTCTTTTTCTCCGAGGTAGGATACATCATGCTCAGATATATCAATAGATGAGTTAAGGTCTCGTAGGTCGCCACCTCCAACAATTACTATCTTTAAACAGCGTTTAGAGTAAGAAGAAATCAGATCAATAAACTCCGAGACACGCTTGTTTTTATTTATAGTTCCAATAATACAGAGGTCGTAAATTTTATCATAAGCCGTACAATAATCATCACGTAACAATGGTAATACTCCTGCGCTCAGAATACTATAATTTTCATTATTACAAGAAAGTGAAAACTTTTCCTTTAAGCCCTTTGACACAAAGAATGAGTGGTCAACAAAATCATAAAAATACTTATATAAAAATGGGGCAACTCGATAATTAAAAACATCGCTACCATGAAATGTCACAATTATTTTCACATTGTTATTAAATAAAAACTTATATAATACTGCAAAAAATATTGTTGGATAGTAATAATGAACATGTAATAGATCAAATCTTTTACTAGAAAAAGAAAATTTAATAAACCTGAATAGATATATAACATATTTTATTAAACTAAAAGCTTTACCCGTTCCATTTGGAGACATAAAAAACAAAGAGTAATTATTATTCAAGTCTTTTAAAATATATTGATACTGATTGAAAACAAATCTACCCGAGTATGAGTTACCTTTATAAGGCCCCATATTTGTCATAATAAGAATGTTATTCATTAAACACCGACATTAATTGCTTAGACTGTTCTTTCCTAGAAAATCTAACTTTGAGGTTGTCATTTTGAGAGAGATCATTCTTAGCAAGAAAAACCAATGATTCAAGAATCTCATCTCTAGAATTTTTACATATCCGACTTGAATTGTCATCGTTTAATGATTCATATAAAAAACCTTTATCAATATTATCAGTAACTACGAGTTTTTTTAATCCAAGAGCGATATAGTCGAATATCTTTGTCGTCGGTTCATATGGGTGACCACCACTAATAATAAGGCCAATATCGGCACTTCTCATAGCTTCAACTGCATTCGCGTAACTAACATAGCCAGTACAGGTGTATATATCCTGAATATCATATTTTTTAACAAGTTCTATTACAGAATCTTCTTGCAATCCGACATGCAAGAAATCGAAACTTTCTTTAACATTAGATAATGCACGAATAAACTCTTCAGGGTTTCTAAAGTCAGAAAACTTCCCGCTATATACAACTCTTAATTTATCATCTCTTTTTTTGAAAGGTGTCAAGAAATTAAAATCATCGTCATCAAACCCATTTTCTATCGTCTTGAATTTTTCAATATAGTCAGAGTACTTTTCCTTGTGCATTTGAGTTGCACTTTGAGTAACATTTATCAAAAAACTTGAAAGATTAACTGTGATTTTTTCTAAGCATGAAATTACCCCCCCTTTTAATCCATCAAACTTCCTATATGGCGACAGCAACCAAGGATCTCTATAGTCAACAATTACCTTTACGCTAAACAACCTTCCCAAAATAACAACAAATGGAATATGAAAAAAAGGGTTACCATTAACGTAAATTGCATCATACTTATTATCGAATAACATTTTTATTAACTTAGGAAATAAGTATGGGGACCAGAAAATCCCCTCTTCATTTATGACGCTTTTTAAAACTGACGATACTTTTGTCTTAATCACATTGACGTTGCTACCGACATCTAGTTTATCACTGCACACTCTATCATAATACTTATCGTCGACAGTAATAACATCTAAATTTTCAATATTTTCATCTTTAGATAAAAACTTCAGAAACTTTGCTGCTCGAAATTGCCCTACACCCGCAAATGGAGGGAGGTAGTATGCAATAAAAAGTATTTTCAACGTTCACTCCTCATATAAAAAATTAATAAAGATAAGCCTGTAACGTTATAGAAAACTGCTGAGGAAACGAATGTATATACTAATTCAAACACTTCATCAGGGCTAATCAAAAGGTAAAGAATAACTTTAAATAAAACTGAAGATATAGCAAAAAAAATTAAATACCCATATAGCTTCAACGAAATAAATATTGATGTACTAATACAGCCAATATAGGAGAAAAACGTCGCTATAGAGAACCAAGCTATATATCTAAAACCATTAGCATACTGCTCTCCGGCCAAGTTAACTAAGAAAGGTGAAGCTATTGCAAATGAAATTGAGATTAACAGAGATATAAAAATCAATTTTTGTGGAAATCTTTCACTAACAAATAACAAGTCAGACATTTTTTCAATATTTGCAGTATATACCCTCAGAGAGGATACAATTGATGGTACTAACAATATTGATAGCGAATAAAATCTAAATATTACGGCATACTCAGATGTAACATCATTATCCAAATTATAACTTGCGTATATAATATCCATCTGTGTGTATATAGCTATAATTGAGTAATATAAAAAGAGGTGTATATTTTCTGAAACATTAAACTCTCTAAAAATATTTCTTGTAACTCCAACTCCTACACCTTCTCTCCTTTGTTTTACGATAAA
>NZ_MQVK01000042.1:0-373 GCF_002002385.1 Vibrio sp. SALL6 | reverse complement strand
TCTTAAACAGTTTGTTATACCACTACTAAAATACGACCTCTAAACTAGACAACTTGTATCTTGCCCAAGCATCCATATAGTAGTCACTGTTACTGTCCCAGAACTCTGATGGCATTTTTCTTTGGTATTTTACATTCAAAATACTGTGCTCTTTCGGCGTGACAATACAGTAGACACAGTACTTGTCGATAACATCATATACATCAGAGACTTGGGGGTTAGTTAACGATAGTAAGATGCGCACAACCTCAGCCATGGGCACAACATGCTCTTTCTCAACTTTGTCGCTATTCCGAGCTGAGATTGTCCATTGGCATTGCTCTTTTATCTTTCTTGTATCCCACTTACCTGTCCCATTTACTGCACCGACACG
>NZ_MQVK01000041.1:0-88065 GCF_002002385.1 Vibrio sp. SALL6 | reverse complement strand
GACAATATCATATCTTTATTTGACTTGATATTGTCTATCCTATTTTTATTTTTTCGCTACCGTCAATAAACTATTTATCTTCCATAGCCTTTCCAAGTTTGGTAAGTTTTAGTTCAACGGTTTGGTTGGGGGCAATTAGATTAAAAATAAACCAATAACTTAACAGCTAAACGTGTATATCAGTTAATCATCTTAGGCCTATGCGAGACCTAGTTATAATAAAACTAACTGCAACAGTACAACAAAGCGTTAATCAACCGTAGCAGACCTCGTCGATTCATCGACTTAGCCATCACTACCGTACTGAAGGTGAATAAAAAAAACAACAACACTAGCATGTAATCAGTTTATCGATTCCTTGTTTATGTTGTCTAATACTACTCTTACCTTCTCATACTTCATTTGTATCAGTCTTTTAGTTAAACAAGTTGCGGTCTCTTTTGAGACAAAAACTGGAGGTGCAATACAGTACCTAGCCACTGATACTGGCAGCCTCAAGGTTTATGGCGAAGGTAAACGGAAGGTCAAAAATCATGGTACTGACGGATGCGTAGAGTTTGAGAAAATTTGCATTTAGTATCCGACGCTGCACTCACAAAATAATCGCAGAAGAACTGAGTTTATCTCATGTTACGATACAGAAGTCCTTCTTAACTTTGTAAATCAAACACGCCGAAGAATTATCGAGATATCTGGTGATGGAGCTTATGATACAAGGAGTTGTCACAATACTATACGGGTTAAGCGAGCTGTTCCGCTAATCTCTACAAGAAAAAGCCACTCTCGATCTTAGCGGTAGTTTGCCAGAAGCTTTACGGCTTTAACAAAAAGTGAAAAAAGCGATATCGTTATTGCAAGCATTTACTCTCAAAAAGTACGATGTATAGAGTGAAGCAGTCGCTTGGTAGGAAGATATACATGAGAAATTACAATGCTCAGGTGGTTTGGTTATCTATCCGAATTACTTAACAAAGCCCTGTGATGTTCCTGACATTGGAAAATGTAATGCTTATCCGCACCAATGAATTGGCAACCAACAACATCCTATGAGGATTCTTCCAGGATATAGTAGAAAAGGCGTAATTCTTAACATATTGTTCTTGAAGTATTTTTATAATATGTATCAAGGTAAAGTCGAATAACTAAACATTTGGTACAGAAAAGTTCCAAGACTACATTATGAAATATTCGAAATACTTGGAACTATTATTTTTATATGTTCAGCAATCAGGAACGAGGGTGTAAGCGATAGTGATAGCTCTTCAATGATTTATTAACTTGAAATACTTCATATTCAAAATAAGCTTGCTCATCTAGGGATTGAGTGAACTTAACTATTTGTTCTGTATGAATGAGCAAAGAAATGGGCGCAACCTGGTGATTGTCATACTCATCGAAACAGTTGATAATGTGTGCTCTATCTAAATAAACAACATCTTGATTCTGTGTTGGAGTTTCTTCAATCAACTTTGTTTCAAACCCTGCCTTCTCAAGCTGCTCAAGCAACTCATAGAGTTTGTCTACATCACTCTTGCTCTTGATTGAACTATATTGCTGTACAATCCCATTTAAATATTTCTCGATTGACCCAAACTTGTTTTTCATTAAACAGATGGTTTTTAAATTCTTTTTGATAAGTGAATAGCGTTGCTCTTTCAATTTTGGTTTTAAGAAATCAATGAGGATTTTGTTGCGTTGCTCTTCTTTGACAAAGCTTTGAGACGCGCTGACTTTAAAGTAAAGATGAAGCAGTGCATTTTCAAAAGTAGATTTTAAAAGCTTGTAATATAATTGTTCTGACATTGTAAGCATTGATTATTTACTCATGCTGTTATTCTAACATATAAAAAGAAAAGCAAACTAACACTGCAACTAGTTTACTTTGCCCCCCATGAGTCACACGAAAACCAACTCTCTAGTCTTGATTGGTCAGCTAATACACAAGTGTTTTTCTAGTGAAGAGCCTCGTAGACCTTAGGATAGGGTGACCCGAAAAAAGGCTCAATGATACTAGGATTTCATTGTTTCTATTATCCTCACGATCTCGAAAGTTGTGTCCGATGGTATCGTTTTTTCGTTGAATATAACTATCCACTTTTTCTTTCAGAGCAGCGTTTTATACACTAGGGTTTTGTTATTTCGTTCTGGGAGGGATAGTAATGAAAGCTCGTATTGGAGTTATGTCAGAAGACCTCATTCGTAGGCACATGATTAGTGTGGCCGAAGGCAACATTAGTCATAGCAAGCATCTACCGACATTTTGGTTCACATCACTAGATGAAGTATCAAAGTTACTGTGTAATGAAAATATCGAGCTAATGCTCCTGATGAGTAGGGAAAAGCCTGAAAATCTAGCTGAACTTGCGGACATCAGCGGTCATAATACTCGTAAACTGTCACGTACACTCCACTTACTATCATCGAAAGGGTTTATCCAAATAGAGAAGAAAGACAATACTTCTCGTCCCGTCGCTTTATTTACTGACTTTGAAATTATTCTGGGCAAAGAATTAGAGGATACACTGCAAGAAAGATATTGTGCATGATGTCTATCACTTGTTACTGCGGCGTATGCCGCTTAAAAAGCACAGCTTTATGCTGTGCAACCTCAAATAGGGGTTATTCTTAATACTTTCCGTCTAGGTCAACCTGCTCGTCACCAATGCTCTCTTCCAGCTGCTCTGTGAGGGCTTCAGTTACTTCAAACTACCATACCTGTGTTTGGTAGAGATATCGTAATCGAGCAAGTCAATAACCCCATCTAGCGCAACGTCACGATCATGTTAGTCGGCTTGCTCGTTATCACTTTTTTAGCCTTAACCTCGCTCTTCATATAAGCCTCACTCATAAAAATGCCTGCCGTAGTTACGGAGCACACTAACACTTTTGCTAGCCTCAACGATGTTGCCAAATCAAAGCACCTCAACTAAAAACTAACAATTTCAAATTGTTAATAACAACTAAGATTTAGACACTAAAAGTTAGTGTCTAAATCTTAGTGCCGAAAAATCAAACAACACGTCCAATCATTGTCCTGTTCAAAAGCACCCTTCAAGTACCTTGAGTAGAAATGCTTAGCGCATATGCTCACTTATCTAATCCAAATAATCCATGTACCATGCATGAAGTAGTCAATCAATCTTAAGGCCATGATAGTTTGAAGTTTTACGTTGTTTCTGACCTACACCTGGACACTCACGGAATACGCCGCGATTTTTGGCATGAGTTCGATAAAGAAGCCACGTTGGTTGTTGCTGGTGACACGGCAAACGGTCTATTAGGCATAGCATACGTAAAGAATGTACTTTGCCGCCACTTTAAGGCGGTCATCATGGTTGCTGGAAACCATGAATGGTATAGCAATAAGAGTAAATCCTACCGATATACAAGTGAGTGCGAATCTAATACTAACTCTGGTTCTCTCAACGTTTCTAAGAATTCAGTATTAGCAAAGCTTAAGGCTCATAGCGATACCACTGAAAACCTGTTCTTTTTGAACAATGAGTCGATTGAATTGAACGGATTCACTATCTTCGGTGGAACCCTTTGGTTTCCCATTCACACCTATTCGGTCGAGCTTGTAAATGTATATTCTGAGTTGATGAACGACGCTAAGTTTATTGACAGCTCTATAATTGAAGAGCAGTACAAAGCATTCGTCAATAACCTCCCTGAGAAAGTAGATCTTGTTGTTTCACATCATCTTCCTTCTAAAGAAGCTTTCGCGACAGAAGAAAATGCCAATAGTGTTTATGCCCCCTACTACCATGCAGGGTTGAGTAATGAGTTGATCTCAAAAGCGAGGTTCTGGGTTGCAGGGCATCAACATGATGCTGTAGAGAAAGTGATCGCAGGCGGTAGTACCACATTCATTTCTAATCCCAAGGGTTCTGTACGCTTAACTAGTGGATTACTTACTAATAAAGCTTATTACCTATAAGAGCTAGCCAGCAAGAAACTTTGGTATCTGAAAGCCCGCTAGGGCCTTCTCACTGTGATCATTGCCCTTGTGAAGCAACCAAACAGAAATGATGCATAGATCCATCACCTCACAGCCCCAACACTATCATTCACATAGAAATCACTCTAAACACTTTTACGCGCATAAAAATGTCAAAACTATCTCTTTTAAGCGCAAAAAAATGTTACATCTTGCATTTAATTGCGCATTTTTGTGTAATATACACTCAACCAGATAAGCACTTTAACTGAGGTGGCTAGATGAAACGAACACTACTTGAAAACCTACTCGCCTGGAAAGACAAGCCGACAAGGAAGCCTTTGCTGATTGACGGTGCTAGACAAACTGGTAAAACATTCTTATTACAGGAGCTATTAGGAAGTACATTCGAAAATGTCATAAGAATCGATTTCCTAGAAAGCCCTGAGTTAATTGAAGCTTTTTCAGGCTCTCTAAACCCTGATGACGTCATCACCAACATTGAACTATTAACAGGAGAAATCTTCGAGCCATCAACAGATCTTCTTATTTTAGATGAAATTGGTGAATGTCCAAGAGCGGTCACCTCTCTTAAGTACTTTGCAGAAAAGGCTCCCAAAGCTTATGTTGCTGCTAGTGGTTCAAATATCGGATTGCTCACGTCCTTTCCCGTTGGAAAAGTTGAGCAACACAATTTAAGGCCACTGACTTTCAGGGAGTTCTTGTGGGCATCTGGAGAAAAAGCACTGCAAAAAGCGTTTGACCAAAAGCTGAATTCTCCAGCAGCTCATACAAAATTAATCGAACTACTGACCGACTATTATTTTGTTGGCGGCATGCCTGAAGCCGTAAACTCATGGTTCGAAAACTCAGAACTCAGTATTATTGAACGCATTGAAGCCGTGTCTGAAGTCCATAGGAACTTAATTGAGGGCTACATGCGTGATTTCGGAAAGTACTCTGGAAAAGTGGATGCACAGCTCATCGAATCTGTATTTCGAAGCATTCCCGCTCAACTATCTTCGGTATTCGACGACTCCGTTAAACGGTTTAAATTCAAGGGAGTTCACGAACGCAAGTCTCGCTATGCTGAGTATGAAAGTGCGATCACATGGCTTCACAAGTGTCGGCTTGCTTTAAAAAATCATCCTATTGAAGGACAGCCTCGTTCTCCTTTAGCTGCTTATCAGAAGGAAAATACGGTTAAACTGTTTCTCTTTGATGTAGGGCTATTGAACCATATGCTCGGCACTGGTTACCGTGAAATCAAACAGCAAGGCTATGAATACAAGGGATATATCGCCGAAAACTATGTTCAACAGGAAATCGCTGCGCTAGGTATTGAACCAAGCTTCTCTTGGGGAGACGCAAGAGCAGAGATAGAGTTCATTATCGCTGATGACCTAGGTCGAATCGTACCTGTAGAAGTAAAAAGCGGTAAGCGAACCCGTGCGAAATCATTGCAATCCTACATCGAGAAGTGTAAGCCCCACAAGACAATCAAACTTACAGGTACTCAAGGCTCTCCAGCAACAGAGAGAGAACACATCGTGATGCCGCTTTACTACACAGAATACTTACTTGATCACCTCAGAGATCTAGATAAAAGCTAAATGAGTAAGAAAATACTCATTAACATCTAAGAATCAATGTTATGAGTAATTTTTTACTCATAACATTAATAACTAATTCATAAGCTTTAGAGGATCTGATAAAGCGAGGCTGCTATGAATAAAATTGCTCCAGAAAAAAGAGAGTCTGTAGAAGAGGTCATAGGTCGTTTAAGGGCCAATCGAGATGCACCTCACGAGATATCAGAGAGCCATGTCGTTAATACATCACCCAAAACTTCAATAAGTCAGAGAGTCTCAAAAATCTCCCCCTCCACTCGTCCATCAGAACGCAAAACCGAGGTAAACAAAATCATCAAACACTTATTGCTTGGAGAGCTAACACAAGGCCAAGCGTTGAAAAGTTTACGCATTAAGATACTGGGACTCAAACAGGATGTGTTTGCAAGACTTATCGATGTCTCAAGAAAAACACTCTCAGATATAGAGAATGATCGGGGCAGCTACAATACAGAGATTCTCAATAAGGTATTCAAACCATTTGGCTTAAAAGTCGGACTACTCCCTTCTTCTTCCGATGCGTTAAAATCGCTATTAATGGATGGTGAGGCTGGGTAAAATACTCAGTATCAGCGCTATTGCTTTAGATTAAATTGCTATAACAAACTAGCATTTTTAAATAATTCAGGAATACATGGACGCGGGTTCAGTTCCTTTTGAAGCAGGAAATTGATGTAACATTTGATGCAACACCAAATTGGTAACATCGTTATAAGTTACTGAATTTATGAAAAGTTAGAAACCATTTCAACTCCCGCCAGCCCACCAAACGTTTGGAAAAGGCCACCTTCGGGTGGCCTTTTTTGTATCAACAATCATATTGTCTTCTTTTCTCAGTCACTCATGCTACCTGATGACTTATCACAAGCATTACTGCGTAACTTTACAACCTATGCTAATTTAAAAACTCGTTGAGTCGCTCATAAGTACAACACCAACCACACATGAGAATTCAAAAGTACTCATTAAAAGGTAGAAAGTGTGTACTTACTATATGCTTTTCAATTTAAAGTTTTCTAAGCTTTTGGGATATCAGGTACCTCATCCGGTTACAGAGCACATGCAGGTTTTGTAGATCTCTTCAATACAATAAAGTTGCAGCATACATCGCTGGTTATTCGAAAAAGAACATAAAAGCACCAAAGATAATACACTGCGTAGGTCATAGTTTAGGTGGTGCTCTTGCTTCATTAGCACCTGATTGAGTAAGTAAAATAGTCTCTTCAATTTTGACCTTACTACGAATTTCAGGTTTGGTTCGTATAACCCAACAAAAAATGCGAAGCTATTTAAGCTTCGCATTTTTATTATGGATTAGAATTATTAGAAATATTAGAATCTATATTCCACACCTAAAGATGCTTGTTTAAAGTCTGTATTTGTATTCGCACCATCAAATACATTTTCTGCGTTCAGTTCCACATCGTACCAAGTGTATTCTGCGTTAACTAAAAAGTTATCCGTTACTTTGAAGCCCACACCGGCACCAGCAAATACACCTTCGTCATCTTTGTTTCCATGGAATCCAGCAACGTTATAATCTGTCGAATACCACATTTGGCCACCTTTCGCGTACACATCCACTCTATCGGTGATTGGAGCCGTCACTTTCAATGCTGCGGTATAACCATCCGTCTCTGCATTAGCCAAGTTGTTACCATAGCTACCAAAATCAATGTAGCCACCTTCCAACGCTAAGTAACGGTTAAAGCGATACCCCACCAATGCTTGCATTGCATCGCTGTCGTCATCGAAATCATCTTGTCCATCAACTTTTAAATAACCGTAGTTCGCACCTACATAAACGCCATGATCTTTGGAGTCCGCTGCGTAAGATAAAGTACTAAACGTTGCTAGAGAAAATAGACCAACCAGAGTAACAACATTGCTTTTCATTTCGTTCTCCTAAATTAACTGATTATCGAAAGTTCCAATCATAAATAGCAAAAGCAATGCCAATATTAAATTAATGAGAAACTATTTTATTTAATAATATTCTGACAATTAGCTAAAAACACTCGTACAAAAAACAAAATACAGGCTATTTATTTACCTTACACAAACAATATAAATGTAGGATAAATATAACTAGTGAAAAAGCTTCTCGCTAATTTGTAGTTTTTTCAAAATAAAAATACACAGCGTGAATATTCTTGAGTTGTTAAATAGTCATTGAAATATCGCGTTGCGTGTTTACTAGAAAGGAAGACAATCACACATCCGTCGTGCCTTGCTTTGCTTAAAAGCACAAATCCTCTACTCTGTGCCGAAGCAAATTCAATGGAATTGAAAGAATGATAAAAGGCAGTGAGTACCCTTCCATTCGTGCGTTGAGGACTTTTGTTGCTGTGGCTAACTATCTCAGCTTTTCTAAAGCCGCCGATGACCTGTGCGTAACACAAGGAGCGGTCAGTAAACAGATGGCATCTTTAGAGCAACTCGTTGGGCTTCCTCTCATTCATCGAGGGTTAAACGGCGTGGAGCTAACAGAGGAAGGAAAGCGCTATTTACCCCAAATAACAGAAGCTCTGGAGCTCATTCAGCAGGCAACCGCCAGCCTAATTCAGACCAATACCGATCAAGAGCTGTTGGTTGTCGATGTCACACCCTCGTTTGCCAGTCTTTGGCTGGTGCCAAATATCGATGATTTCCACCAGCGCCATCCAAATATTCGCGTGAAAATTCTTACCGGAGATGGCGCAGTTAAAAACATTCATGGCGAAAGTGATCTGCATGTGCGGTGTTTGCCTCTTTCGACTCATTATGAATATAGCCAGCTCTTATGTGAGGAAACCTTGTTGCTGATTGGCAACACCAACCTACCAGAGCTGTCAGACAACCAAGCCATCAGCCATTACCCATTTATTCCGCAAACGACTCGCCCGCAACTGTGGGAGCAGTTCAAACAGGAGAACGGTTTAGAGTGCCCAATCACCTATCACTCCGTCGGGTTTGAGCATTTTTATTTGGCGTGTGAAGCCGTGAGAATGGAGAAGGGCTTGGCTTTGCTGCCCGATTTTATGGCGCAATTTTCTATTTTACGTGGTGACATCCAACATATTGGGAATCTAAAGCTTCACAGCGGCTATGGCTATTATGTGGTGATCCCAAACTTCCGGTTAACGTCAAGAAAAGTGGCACTTTTTCATGACTGGTTAAAAGACAAACTTACCCATCATACATAAAGCTACCGATATGAAACCAGTACAAATATGAAGATTGTGCAGAGCCTATCACCTGCCGCGCCTCAAATGTAAGTATGGTTAAATTTGTGGCATTCTCATCCATACTATTTGAAAAGGATAAATGGATAGTAGGATATGGACAGCAACACGCCAAGACTCTCTTTACGTACCATTGAGCCGACCGATTACCCAGAGTTAGCGGAATTAATGGACCTCGTTTTTCCTGATGTGGGCGGATCATGGCCACGCCTGACCATCATGGATCTCATTCATCAGTTTCCCGATGGACAAATCTGTATTGAGGATAACGGCAAAATTGTCGGCGCTGCGCTGACGATCAAAGTGGACTACAACCGATTTTCACTTCCTCACCTGTACACTGACATCATCACCGAAAATAACGTCATTCAGAACCAAGTGACAGGCGATGCCATGTATGGCCTAGATGTGTTTGTTCACCCTGATTACCGTGGGCTTCGCTTGGGCCGACGTCTTTACGACGCGCGCAAAGAGTTGTGCCGCAGCAAAAACTTTAAAGCAATACTAGCCGGTGGCCGCATTCCGAATTACCACCAATACGCGGATGAACTGAGCGTTGCAGAGTACATCGACAAAGTAAAACGCCGCGAATTGCACGACCCGATCCTCTCATTCCAGCTTGCGAATGACTTTGATGTTAAACGCATCATGCGTGGCTATTTGCCAGAAGATAACGCCTCAAAAGGCTACGCCACGTTGCTAGAGTGGGATAATTTTTTCTACGAGGAAGACATTCAATCCGTTCACGACATCGAGAAAACCTTGATTCGCATTGGCGTGGTGCAATGGCAAATGCGCGCGATGAACGATTTGGAAGACTTGCTCGATCAAGCCGAGTTTTTTATCTCCTCTCTGGCCAACTACAAAGCCGACTTTGCTTTGTTTCCTGAGTTCTTCAATGCTCCGTTGATGGGATTGCAAAACGATCAAAACTCGGTTGAAGCTATTCGCTTTCTTGCTAGCTTTACAGAAGAGATCAAAAACCGTTTCTCGCAAATGGCGGTCACTTACAACATCAATATCATTGCTGGCAGTATGCCGCTCATCGAAGATGGCAAGCTCTACAACGTAGCGTACTTACTGCAACGCGATGGGGAAATTAACGCTCAGTACAAAATCCACATCACGCCACACGAACAAAAAGACTGGGTAATTGATGGCGGTGATAATGTACAAGTGTTCGAAACCGATGCTGGTAAGGTCGGCATTCTGATTTGTTACGACAGCGAGTTCCCTGAGTTGGGTCGTATGCTCGCCGAACAAGGTGCGCAAATTATCTTTGTGCCATTCTGGACCGATACCAAAAACGGCTATCAACGTGTGCGGATCTGTTCTCAATCTCGCGCGATCGAAAACGAGTGTTATGTGGCGATTGGCGGCAGTGTCGGCAACTTACCGCGCGTGGACAACGTGGACATTCAATATGCTCAATCAGCGGTGTTCTCACCTTCAGACATTTATTTCCCCCACGACGCCACATTGACGGAAGCCAGCGCGAATACGGAAATGATCATCTTTGCCGATGTTGACTTAACCAAGCTGAAACAGCTCAACACCGAAGGCTCGGTAACGAACTTACGCCATCGACGCCTCGATTTGTACGGTGCGTTCACAACACCAAAAGAGTAGCCTGAGACCTAAGCCATAGTAATGACCGCTCGCCGTCGTGAATCGAACGGCGAGCGGAATCCAGCGCAACAGCGCATCAGGTAAACACAATTATCAGAGGTATGTCAGTTTTTCTCGGGAATGAGAAACAAGAATTGACCAAAGAAAACAACAGGAGTATCACTCCAATTTCCTTCCGATTTTATTAGAGGAAAGCATTTGGAACACATTAACGCTTTACTCATCTCCATGAAGCCTCTGCTGGAGCAGTACGGCTACCTTGCGCTTATTGTCAGCATCTTTTTTGAAGGTATTGGCATTCCCATGCCTGGGCAATCTTTGATGATCGCAGCATCAATTCTGGCCTCAGAACAAGTCATGAATCTGAGTATGGTTATGGTTATATCTTGGCTCAGCTGCTTTTTGGGCAATACTTGTGGTTACTTACTTGGTTACTACTTTGAAGGATGGCTAGATAAAAAAGGTTACATATCTGGCCCTAAAATGCAGAAGCTCCAAATCACCATTCAAAAATATGGCCCTGCTTGTTTGGTGGTCAGCCGATTTATTGAAGGGATGAAGCAATTTATGCCTCTGGCGTGTGGGATAGCAAAAATGCCACGCAGAGAGTTTTTACTCGGCAACGCACTCGCTGCCACCATTTGGGTTTTGGTGTTCAGTTTACTTACGCATTTTGCATTTGAGCACCTCAGCGCACTCAGCCATTTATATAGCCACTACAAATACGCAATCTGGGCGAGCGCCGCGGTTGTGTTCGCATTGATGCTCCTAGGCTTGCTTAAGCGAAAAAAAGCAAAATCGTCGCTATAAATGCACTTTCAATAAAGGCTCTTGGTATCAGTAAGATAGATGCCATGAGCTTTTTTCTTTCATCCAAATACAAAAATTACGCAGCCATTTAGACGTCTAGACGTTGACAATAAAAGTCGGTGAGATTAGTCTGCTCACTTCTCTTATTATTATCTTTGTCGTTTACATGTCCGGTTCCCAACAAACTACTAAAACAGTTGCACCGTCTGCGGTCGCACTGATCCCATTGATCGTATTCCTTGCGCTATTTATTGGCGTAGGCACGTACTTATCTTTGCAAGGCGTTGAATTTGCCTTCTACCAGCTGCCAGCACCAATTGCGGTATTACCAGCCATCATCATTGCGTTTCTTCTCAGCAAAGAGAAACTTAACCGCTCTATCGAACATTTTATGCGTGGTGTTGGTCATCAAGACATCATCGCAATGTGCATGATCTACTTGCTTGCAGGTGCGTTTGCTGCCGTTGCAAAGGCTTCTGGCGGTGTCGATGCTACCGTAAATTTAGGTCTATCTGCCATTCCGACCAGCATGATTTTGCCTGGTATTTTCATGATCTCAGCCTTCATTGCGACAGCGATGGGCACTTCGATGGGCACCATCGCTGCCGTTGCACCTGTGGCTTTGGGCATTGCTCAATCTGCAGGTATGAGCTTGCCATTAACCGCTGGTGTTGTGCTCAGCGGCGCGATGTTTGGTGATAACCTTTCTATCATCTCTGACACCACCATCGCGGCAACACGCTCTCAGGGCTGTGAAATGAAGGACAAGTTCAAAGAGAACATCCGCATTGCACTGCCTGCAGCACTGGTTGCTATGGGTATTTTTGCCTTCAACAGCACTGCGACTCAAGTGCCAGAGACTGGCCCAATTGAATGGTTAAAAGTGCTACCGTACGTCACCATTTTGATTTTGGCGGTTTCAGGGCTTAACGTATTTGTTGTGCTGACTATCGGTATTTTACTGGCGGGTGGCGTAAGCTTGGTTTCGATTGACGACTACGGTCTAACGAACCTAGCGCAAGACGTGTACAGCGGTTTTGGCAACATGCAGGAAATCTTCCTACTATCGATGCTGATTGGTGGTCTGAGTGAGTTGATGCGTCGTCAAGGCGGTCTTGCTTTCCTAACCAACTTAGTGAGCAGCATGATCCACGCGTTTGGCTCTAGCCATTCAAAACACGCGAACAGCCGCGCAAGTGAGCTAGGTATCGCGGGCTTGGTTTCTATGGTGAATGGTTGCACGGCAAATAATACGGTCGCCATCATCGTATCGGGTAGCGTGGCGCGCCAGTTGGCGGAAGAGAACAATGTCTCTCCTCGTCGCTCAGCAAGCTTGTTGGATATTTTCTCGTGCGTGGTACAAGGCATTTTGCCCTACGGCGCGCAAGTATTGTTGCTAGGCTCAGTATTTAACCTTTCTCCATTAGAAGTGGTTGCCAACTCTTACTACTGTTTCGCGCTGGCAATTGCAGCCATTGTGGCGGTGTTTATCAAACACCCAGCACGCCAACCCGCAGTACAAACCGAAAACTAACGACAAATACCGAAAAGGCTCCGATGGAGCCTTTTTGCTTTCCGTTCTTCTTTATTTTCCTTGCTTCAAACAGATTCACTTTAAAACTGAACGCAAACTTTGCGCACTGTGTAAAGGAATCGCGAAGCAATGCGCCACATCGCGTAGAGCTTCCACCTGAGCCGCGTTACTGATTGCTAATTCGCCTGCCACATCGAAGTGGTTATTCTCAACCCCCACTCTCACATCGAATCCAAGTAACATCGCACTCGCTAAACAGTCTTGCTCTCGCGCACCAAAAGCACAAATGGCACATCGAATTTCTTCCTCGTCAAAACGCGCCAAATTCAAACCTCGTAAATCCCATGGCGAAGACTGTTGAGTTTGGTGATAACGCCCTAACACCACTAATGCATGCTGATACGTTTTAGGTAACACGCCCGCATCGCGTAGTTGGAAATAACGTTCAATGTCGGTTGTATCGTAGAGAATAATTTGGCTCACGATGCTGTTCTCTGCCAACCAATGGAAAAAGACATGCCCTTCTTTCTCACTTGCGCGATCGGGTATTAACTCCCTCAATGCGAAAGAAGCCGCTTCAGGTTTCACAGCTTTGACTAACGCCCTCTGTTGTGGCGGAGAATATAAACCCACCGCTTCTGTGGTGAGCTGAACCATCATGGTTTCTCCCACCGCTTCTTTCACGGCATGGTAAATTGCCATGTTGTCGTCGATGTCTAATGAATGACGTCCGTTGGCGTCTCTAGCATGCAAATGGATCATGGCAGCCCCTGCCGTTTGACAAGCGATAGCCTCTGCAACCAGTTCGTCTTTTGTCATGGGTAAGTTGGCGTAATCGTGCTTAGTTTTTCTAGCACCGTTTGGGGCCACGAGAATGGCGATAGGTTCTCGCAAATATTGGTTTGCTACTTCCATGTCTCCGCCACCTCTTTTAACGTCAGTGAGAGTTTGCCAACTAGTTCATCAATATGATGAGACTGAATAATGAATGGCGGTGCGAGCAAAATATGGTGCCCATTAACGCCATCAATCGTCCCGCCCATTGGGTAGCACATTAAGCCATTTTCCATTGCTCGCTGTTTGATGCGTTTGTCTGCCAATGTGGCTTTACTCAGAGGCGCCTTGCTTTCTTTATCCGCCACCAGCTCAATGCCAAAAAACAAGCCTTTACCACGAATGTCGCCAATGTACGGTAAATGGGCCAATGCAGAAGTAAGCTCATTACGCAGCAAAGCACTTTGCCGATTAACCGCCGTTAATAAGTCATCTTGGAAGATGGTTTGAATGGTTGCCACGGCAGCAGCGCACGCCACAGGGTGCGCCATAAAAGTATGACCATGCTGGAAAAAACCGCTTCCATCAGCAATAGCTTGATAGACTCGATCATTCGCAACCACCGCGCCAATAGGTTGATAACCCGCACCAAGCCCTTTAGCCATACAAACCAGATCGGGCTCTGCCTCTTCTTGCTCAAACGTAAAAAAACTACCACTTCGCCCAACGCCACACATGACTTCATCCAAGATCAATAACACATCGTATTGGTCGCATATTTCGCGAATACGTTTGAAGTAACCTTGAGTCGCAGGCACAGCTCCAGCGGTGGCTCCCACAATAGGCTCGGCGACAAAAGCCATGACATTCTCAGCCCCCAGCTCAAGAATTTTTGCCTCTAGTTCATTCGCCGCTCGCAATGAGTAATCCAATTCCGACTCATGACTCTGCTGATAACGATAAGCATAGCAAGGGGCAATGTGATGACTCGGATGCAAGATAGGTTTGAACGGTTCACGTCGCCATTCATTACCACCGACCGCCAGAGCTCCCAACGTATTGCCGTGATAACTTTGCTGACGCGCGATGAATTGCTTTTTCTCTGGCTTACCTGATTCCACAAAATACTGCCGCGCCATTTTTAGTGCCGACTCCACCGCTTCTGATCCGCCACTGACTAAATACACATGGTTGAACTGCTCAGGCATATGCTGACAAATCAATTCCGCTAGTCGCTCACTGCTGTCACTAGTAAAAAATCCAGTATGAGCAAACGGCACTCGCTCGAGCTGTTCCAACATAGCTTTTTTAACGGCTTGATGACTGTGGCCAAGGTTTGATACCGCAGCGCCGCCACAAGCATCGAGATACTGTTTCCCTTGTTTATCGAATAGATAAACACCTTCACCTTTATCGATGATTGGCAGCGTGGCATGGCAATGACGGTGAAATACGTAAGACATTTGAGTCCCTTCCAATGTATAAGATTTGCACACATCATCAGGAACAAACCCAAACGCGACAAGGGAATAAATTTCACCCACCATGAGCTTTTGGAATACCACAACCCCAAAACACTAAAGCTTTTGATATTTAAACAATAAAACAAAAACTGGCCAGCTTTTTAAAGGCTGGCCTATAGGTAACCAAAAGCTAAAAAAGAGTCGTTTTACGCGTTTAGTGCCTGTTCTAAATCGGCTAGGATATCGTCAATATGCTCAATACCCACAGATAAACGAATCATCTCTGGTGACACACCAGCTTGTTTTTGTTCTGCTTCGCTCAACTGACGATGAGTCGTCGATGCTGGATGGCAAGCCAATGATTTTGCATCGCCAATGTTCACTAAACGCTTAAAGATTTTCAGAGCGTCATAAAAGCGCACTCCGGCTTCATAACCGTCTTTTAAACCAAACGACAAAATCGCAGAAGGCTTACCTTTCATATATTTTTCGGCGAGGTTGAAGTGTGCTGAACTTGGCAAGCCGGCGTAACTCACCCAACTGACTTTGTCATGCTGTTCCAAGAATTCAGCCACTTTGAGTGCATTATCAGTATGGCGTTCCATACGCAGCGGTAACGTTTCTAGCCCTTGCATAAGCATAAATGCATTCATCGGTGATAATGCCGAACCGGTATTACGCAATGGTACGGTACGCGCGCGCCCGATAAATGCCGCCTCACCAAACGCTTCGGTATACACGACTCCGTGGTAAGAAGGTTCTGGTTGGTTGAAAACGGGAAAACGGCCTTTGTGCTGCGCCCAAGGGAATTTACCGGAATCTACAATCACGCCACCCAATGTGGTGCCATGCCCACCAACGTATTTAGTGAGCGAGTGAACTACGATATCCGCACCGAACTCGATGGGTTTGCACAGCACTGGTGTCGCGACGGTGTTATCCACAATCACAGGTACGCCTTGTGCGTGAGCAAGCTCCGCTACGCGTTCTAAATCAATGATATTACCGGCTGGGTTGCCAATGCTCTCGCAGTACACCGCTTTGGTATTTTCATCAATTAACTCGGCCAAACTTTCTGGCTTGTCATCTTTGGTAAACTTCACTTGAATACCTTGATTTGGCAGCATGTGCGCAAACAAGGTGTAAGTACCGCCATAAAGTTGCGGCGTAGAAACGATGTTATCGCCTGCTTGCGCTAAGGTCAGAATCGCATAGTTAATCGCTGCACTCCCCGCACTCACGACCAATCCAGCAATGCCGCCTTCTAACGCCGCCATGCGTTTTTCCAGAACATCGTTAGTCGGATTCATGATGCGAGTGTAGATATTACCCGGCACTTCCAAGTTAAACAGATCAGCGCCGTGCTGCGCGTTATCAAACTCGTACGCGACCGTTTGATAAATCGGCGTCGCGACAGATTTAGTGGTAGGGTCAGTTTCGTAACCAAAATGGATGGATAGCGTTTCGTCTTTCATGTTCTTCCTTGAGCGTCATCGAGATAAATCGTGGACTTATCATGCCGACTTTTTAACCACAGAACCTCGTTATGGGTCACATTGCCCAAGCCCAGAAACGTTTATGAAATGGGAAAAGGTAACATTTTTGATATTCATCGATAGGTATAACTTGCGCTTGATTGAAAGTCTTTAATCTTGTTGATAATCCTCCTTCAATATGAACTAAAGTGAATGTGACCTATTGAGTTCTCAAACTCATTGAGATGGGAGCAATAGGCAAAAAACTTACTCTGTATGGAGATGACCGATGAACAAAAACTGGATCCCCATTGCCCTATCTGGGCTTGCTTTAACGGGGTGTTTTTCTGAAGAAGCGAAAGAAGTAGAAGCCGTCGCCGAGCCACTCAAAGTAACCGCCGCAGACAAAATTTATTATGGTGGCGACATCCTAACCATGGCAGGCGATAAGCCAGAGTACGCCGAAGCCGTCGCGACATTAGGCGAGAAAATCATTTATGTCGGCAGCAAAGATGGAGCGATGGAACACAAGTTCGGTAAAACACAGTTGGTCGACTTAAAAGGCAAAACTATGTTGCCTGGCTTTGTTGATCCGCACAGTCATGTGTATGGTGTTGGTCTGCAAGCCATGGTCGCAAACGTGCTGCCATCTCCTGATGGCGAAGCCGATACCGTTGCGAAAATCATCGAAACTCTGAAAAATGCCGAGAACAATAATACGCAACGCCTATTCATTGAGAAAACCGGATGGATTTTAGGTTTTGGTTACGACGACGCCCAACTGGATTACTACCCTACCAAAGCGGATCTCGATAAAGTCAGCACAGATAAGCCTGTATTGATCATCCATACTTCGGGGCATTTGAGTGTCGCAAACAGTAAAGCGTTAGAGCTAGCAGGCATTACATCAGAATCGGAAGATCCAAAAGGTGGCATTATCCGCCGAATGGAAAACAGCCAAGAACCCAATGGGGTCCTAGAAGAAAACGCGCACTTTGCAATGCTGTTCAACCTCAATAAGTTGATTGATTCTGAACTTCAAGATCGCATGTTAGAAGCCTCGCAAGGTTTGTACGCGAAATATGGCTATACCACAGCTCAAGAAGGACGAGCAACATCAGAAGGTTATGAAGCGATGAAACGCGCGTCGAAAAACGACAAGCTGATGATCGACTTGGTTGCGTACGCCGATATGGTATCGAGCAGTGATTTTATGGACTCGGAATACAACACGCCAGAGTACACAAACCATTTCCGCATCGGTGGCGTAAAGCTGAACTTTGATGGCTCTCCACAAGGTAAAACGGCATGGCTAAGTCAGCCTTACTTCCACCCGCCACATGGACAAGATAAAGACTACGCTGGCTACCCAACCTTTGAAGATCAACAAGCTTACGATTACGTAGAAACGGCCTTTAAAAATGAATGGCAAGTGCTGACGCATGCCAATGGTGACGCAGCGATCGAGCAATTTATTAATGCAGTGACCAAAGCAAATGAAAAGCTAGGAAAACAAGACCGCCGACCTGTACTCATTCACGGCCAAACCATGCGCCAAGACCAAGTGGATCGCTTAGCGGCGCAAGGCATCTTCCCTTCTCTATTCCCAATGCATACTTTTTATTGGGGTGACTGGCATGTGGACTCGGTACTCGGCCATCCTCGTGCCGATTTCATTTCACCAACTCAAGCGGTGAGAAAGGCAGGGTTAAAGTTCAGTACTCACCATGACGCACCTGTTGCGCTGCCAAGTTCATTCCGAGTATTGGATGCGACCGTCAATCGCACCACCAGAACTGATAAAGTACTGGGTGCAGATCAGTGCGTTGACACGTACACCGCTCTGCAAGCCATGACCATTTGGCCAGCTTACCAACACTTTGAGGAGTCGTATAAGGGTTCTATCGAAGTGGGTAAGAATGCGGATTTAATCATCCTCGATAACAACCCGATGAAGATTGAACCTAAGGCACTAAAAGACCTAAACGTGGAAGAAACCATCAGCAGAGGTCAATCGGTTTATCAACGACAGTAATCCAAAATAAAACACCGCCGTTATCGAGGCGGTGTTTTCTATCTGACTCACCAAGCACTTTATCTATTTGCTCGCCACTAGCTTCACTAACCAAGTAGGAAACTTTTCGTATTTAAGAATAAACCACACCTAAGCAAAGGCGGATTAATCAAAATCAGAAGGTCGTTTTGAGGGCGGCTTTAACAGCCTGATTCAACTTACTTAGCACCAATTCAAACACCCAACGAATAAAGGAATAAGTAAATTTGATCGCGATATTTGCACCTTTCCCCGCAAATACCAACATGTGGCCAAGTAAACCTTTTACGCGTTCAGAAAATTCGCTAGAGAGTTCTGAAATTTTGACGATTGAACGAGCAATCGCGTCATATATAGTAGCAATAGCAGAACCTACATTTTGCAGGGCAAAGACTGACGCCGCAGCCCCACCATCAACTAACAATGTAAGGAGCGCTGCCGAGATTTTATCTGCCCAATCAGCAGAAGGTGTGGCTTGAAGTCGATTCTCATAGTTTAAAACGACGCGTTTAAAAGTGGAGCTTGCCTTTTGAAAGCCAAGGCTATCCCAGGTTGCAGTCTGTGTATAAGAACTGTACTCCGCCATAAGATGTGCGCTAGGAAAAAGACCTTGAGCACGATTCAATATGTACTCCGAACCATCATAAGGCACATGATAAAAAGGCCATACTGGCGCTTTTGTTACGGGGTCCGCACCATTGACACAACGGAAGTGCATCGATATCCGAGATGATGAGTTGATCGAAAAAGATTTCATTCCGACTCTTGGTGAGCCAAAAGTATATAAGTTAACTCTGCCTTTAAACTCTGGAGAAGCAGAAATCCAATTCGCAACCAGAATCGCTAATGCACCACCTAAACTGTGTCCAACACAATGTATAGTACCGTTAGCGGTTACCGGATTATCACGAAGAAAACGAGTTAGACCTTTTCTCATAGAATAGAACGTAGTTTGGAATCCCGAATGGACGGTCTCTCCGGTATCTGTTCCTTTCCCACTACACGTCAAGTCAGTAATCCCATCAGCTAATCCTGCTGTACCTCTAAAAGCTAAGACAAGGTCATTTTTATAACGCTGACTTTTTCCCTTTCCTAGCAGAGCAAACCCGGTTTCAGGGCGAAAGAAAAAACCACCACTTGTGCCTGTAATCATGTCCTTGAAAGAGAAGTCATTGCGAAGAGCAAGGGGAACTTCTAAATCCTCTAAATTCTGCTTTATGGAGTAAGCAGCTAACGCCAAATAACTGGCCTGTTTTGGAGAAATTTCACTCATAACTAATCAACTATATCCTTTTTTGCAATGTAAGTATCAGAGTCTTCGTCGTACAAATAAGTGGTGACTCTGTCGTTGCTCCAATCACAAATCGAGTAAACAGATATAGGTAAACCTTTTTCGGGAGCGATCTCCACTTCATGAATACGCTCGATATTGGTTAACTCACAATTAATATCCGAGAGCATTGAAAGCAATGGTTTTCTTCCATCTGGTGGCACCCAAACACCCCAAACTTTCTTTTGATCACCCTGCCAATTGAGATAAATTTTTTGATGCACGTTCAAACTCCCGCCAAATATGTCTCCGGGAGCTCGTGACCGAACAGTAACGCCAGGAAAGAAAAACTCACCTAGTTCATTGGTTTGGGCTTCATCTTTTAGCGTTTTTCCTTTTTTATATCCTTCATAAAAAAGTTCTCGATGAACCGTTAGCCCAACTTGTGGTTTACCATCAAGCTTAATAACACCACGTACTTCTGGTGACATTTCCACATCGTATTCTTTAAACGGCCAAAACATTGCACTTGCTCCTACCGAAAATAGAGCTAGGACCAATATAAGCGAGTTTTTTTTAGCCATAGCCTTTCTCTATCCATTAGTTATTTTCTAGGATGATATGGAAAAAGATGAGTAAGAGAGAGAAGTTAATAAAGTGAAGATAATTTGTGGGAAGTGGCTCAAGATAATATGTAATTAAGACATTTATTTTTATTATTTCTTAAACACTTAAATCATCGTCGTGACTCAATCTGCTTCAAAAGCCACTCTCTAAATCGCTCAGTTGACTGGCTTCTTGTATTCATGATCAAGTAATACCCAGCATTGGCAGGAATGGGGGCGAATGGAGAAACCAAACGTTTCGTCGTCAATTCATCCTCAATCAACGCCATGCGTGCCATCGCGATCCCGACTCCAGCTTCCGCCGCGGACATCGCCATGTCTGTTCGATTGAAAAAGTGACCGACATCGGTTTTAAAATCGAATCCCATTGCCGAAGCCCAATACAACCACTCATAGTCACGTGTCGCTTTTTCCCACGGCATCGCGTCGTGCAACAACGTAGCCGCTTGCCATTGATTCGCAGACATCGACGATGTTTGATCACCAAAAGGAGTTTTTAGCCATCGATGATCCTCAAGGTATTTCGGGCTCATCACTGGCAGCAATTGTTCATCGAGAATCAACTCGGCATCATGGTCTCGATAAGGGTGAAGACCGTAGTCAATGGCGACGTCATAGTCTTTCAAATCGCTGTTGACTAGCGCTCCTTCCGCAAAGATCTGCACTTGTATTTCTGGGTTCTCTAGTTGAAAGCTTTCGAGTTTAGGAACTAGCCACTTAAAGGCGAATGAGGGAGTGAGCTTCAAGCGAACCTCATTGATATGCTTTTCTACTCTCAGATCATCAAGCAACTTGCCTAACTCAGAGAAATGCAACTGCGTGGCTTGTTGCAGTTGTATTCCCTTTTCGGTGAGGCGGATCCCTCGAGAGTGGCGTTCAAAAAGAGTAAAACCTAACAACTCTTCTAAGTGGATTATTTGTTGGCTTACAGCCCCTGTCGTAAGGTGTAGATGCTTAGCAGCGCCCGTAAAACTGGCATGTGCCGCCACTTGGTTAAACAACCATAAACCACTTATCACGTTACTTCTCATCACTAAGCCTATAGTTTTTCTAAACGCTGTATGTAATTTATATCGATTGTTAATAAAAGGTAAAGAAAAGAAACTAACCGCTACTGATAAATGTGTGGAGTACCTCAATGGAAGTCATCGTATTAGGCAGCGGTGTTATCGGTTTAACCTCTGCTTGGTATTTATCTCAAGCAGGCTATCAAGTCACGGTCATCGATCGCCAACCAAGCAGCGCGATGGAAACAAGCTTTGCCAATGCAGGACAAATTTCTTATGGCTACTCATCCCCATGGGCAGCTCCGGGTATCCCGCTCAAGGCGATCAAATGGCTGATGGAAGAACACGCTCCACTAAAAATAAAGCCGTCGCTCAGCACAGACATGATCAGTTGGGCAAGCAAGATGGTTGCGAACTGCACCTTGCCTCGCTATCAAATCAACAAAGCTCGCATGCTGTCTATCGCCAACCACAGCCGAGCTTGCTTAGAACAATTACGTAATGAGCACGCGATTGAATACCAAGGACGCCAGTTTGGTACCTTGCAAGTGTTCCGCACAACTCAACAGTTAACCGCAATCGAAAAAGACCTCAAGCTGCTTGAGCAAAGTGGTACTCGATTTGAGTTGATGGACGTTGAACAGTGCCTTCGACAAGAACCCGGTTTAGCGCTGGTCAAAGATAAAATCGTAGGCGGGTTGTATTTGCCTGATGATGAAACAGGTGACTGCTTTCAGTTTTGCCAACAGCTGACAGAACTTGCAAAAGCGCATGGTGTCACGTTTAAATTCAATACCGAAGTGAGTAATTGGGTTACTGTAGGCAAAAAGATCATAGGTGTCCAAACGAACCACGGTTTGTTTAAGGCCGACCAATTTGTCGTTGCTTCTGGTAGCTTTTCCACTGCGCTTTTAAAGCAGCTCGATATTGATATTCCAGTGTATCCGGTTAAAGGATATTCACTGACGCTACCGATAGAAAATGAAGAATACGCACCGCGCTCTACTGTCATGGATGAGACTTACAAAGTCGCTATGACTCGATTTGATGACCGCATACGAGTGGCTGGCACCGCTGAGCTTGCCGGTTTCGACCCATCCTTGCCACAAAAGCGCAAAAACACGATTGAGATGGTGGTTCGCGATTTGTTCCCTCGCGGCGGTGATTTCAGCCAAGCAGAATTCTGGACAGGATTTCGCCCAATGACGCCAGATGGCACACCAATCATAGGTGCAACGCCATACGACAACCTCTTTACTAATACCGGGCATGGGACGTTAGGGTGGACAATGGCATGTGGTTCAGGGCACTTATTAGCCAATATCATGACTGGTGAAAAAGCCAAAATCATGGAGAACTCAGAGCTCAACTTACTTCGTTACGCGTAAATAATCGCACAAAAATCAAACAGACCTTTATTCCACATACTGCATAGTAGTTAGCATTTTTAACTCATCGAATATGCAGCACATTAAAATGACAACGTGCTGCATATTTAATCAAACCAATAAATTCCCCATCTAATTGCGCACAATAATCAACTAGAACCAAATTTTAACAACACCAAGCCATTCTGTGCCCACCATCACGCTATAAACGATTTATAGACAAAAAAGTTAACAATTGCATTACAAAAAGGGTAATGTGTTGTTTGAAAAATAACCACAAACACAACTAACAGGGAAAATACTCATGCAGTCATTAGTTGATTTTCTGAATGGAATTATCTGGAGCCCAGTACTGATCTACCTGTGTCTTGGGGCGGGTTTGTTCTATTCGATCATGACACGCTTTGTGCAGATTCGTCATTTCTTTGAGATGTGGCGCTTGCTACTTTCGGGCAAAAGTTCAACCAAGGGGATCTCATCATTTCAGGCGCTTGCCGTTTCGCTATCTGGCCGTGTAGGTACAGGTAACATTGCCGGTGTTGCTGCGGCTATCGGCTTTGGTGGCCCTGGCGCCGTATTCTGGATGTGGGTTGTTGCCTTCTTTGGCGCTGCAACAGCATATGCAGAATCCACTCTCGCTCAAATCTACAAAGAAGAAGATGAAGGTGAATTCCGTGGCGGCCCTGCTTACTACATCGAAAAGGCAATGGGGCAAAAATGGTACGCATGGATCTTTGCTATCTCGACCATCTTTGCGTGTGGTGTGCTACTTCCTGGCGTTCAATCCAACAGTATTGGTAACGCGGTAGAAGCAGCATTTGGCTCTGGTGACATGATCGAAACCGCTATTGGTACCTTCAGTTTTGCTAAAATTTTCACTGGTACGGTTGTCTGTGTCATTCTTGCCTTCATCATCTTTGGTGGCGTAAAGCGTATTGCGAACTTCACTCAGATCGTTGTGCCATTCATGGCATTGGCGTACATCATCACCGCTTTCGTTATCATTCTTCTAAACATCGGTGAAATCCCACGCATTATCGGCATGATCCTAGGAGACGCGTTCACTCCTATGGCTGGTGTTGGTGCTGCCATTGGTTGGGGTGTTAAACGTGGTGTTTACTCAAATGAAGCAGGCCAAGGTACCGGCCCTCACGCAGCAGCGGCAGCAAGCGTTGATCATCCTGCACAGCAAGGTCTGGTTCAATCATTCTCAATCTACATCGATACACTACTAGTATGTTCGGCAACTGCGTTTATGATTCTTATCACAGGTGCGTACAACGTACACGGTGCGGTTGAAGGTGCATTCCTTGTGCAAAACCTACCAGCCGATATTGGGGCCAATGGTCCAGTATTCACGCAAATGGCGATTGAAAGTGCTCTGCCTGGAGTTGGTAAACCGTTCATCGCTGTTGCACTGTTCTTCTTCGCATTCACCACGATCTTGGCTTACTACTACATCGCAGAAACAAACATTGCCTACATTCGCCGTACCTTTAAAGTGAACGGTCTGATGTTTATCTTAAAACTGGTACTTATCTCAGCCGTGTTTTACGGTACAGTAAAAACCGCAAACCTAGCATGGGCGATGGGTGATGTTGGCGTAGGTTTGATGGCTTGGCTGAACATCGTGGGTATCTTGATCATCTTCTTTATGTCGAAGCCTGCTCTGAAAGCGCTGACCGACTACGAAGAGCAACAGAAGCAAGGTGTCACAGAGTTTACGTTCAACCCAGTTGCGCTAGGTATCAAAGGTGCAGATTACTGGGAAGAGAAATACAAACGTAAAACGGGTCAAGCACCAACGACTGAAACTACCGCAACAGACACGGTAGAACAGCCTTCGACCTAAGTTTCTTTCCTTAAAAATAAGAAAAAGCAGTGGTCCGTTCTTCGGACACAACAAAGGGGTTAACCAGTGGTTAACCCCTTTTTATATCAGTCAGATTTGAAATCTTACTTGGTCGGATACACTTGCTTCCAATCGTTTTTCATATCAGCGATTAACCAACCTTTCGCTTTCGCTTCATCCAATCCTTTATCTAGCTTACCAATGCTAGAGGTGCGGTCATATTTCCACTCACGTTGGTCATCCGTGTGATGAACGTACATTGCTAAACGAGGACCAGTACCTGACGTCGTCCATTGCAGCATTTGTAGGTCACCATCTGAGTTGCCAAACGAAGCTATTGGGCGCTTACCAATGTGCTGATAAATTTGCTGTGGTTTTTCCGCTTTGTCGTTATTCACTTCAATGCCCGGTACGCGCTTAACTTGGTAACTACCATCAACATTAACGAACTCTGTAGATAGACGAGTACCAATGATACGCTCGGATGGGATGTTGTAGACATCCGTCGCCCAAGCTCGCATAAAGGCATTGCCACCACCAGATACAATGAAGTTTTTAAAGCCGTTGCTATCAAGATAGTCCAACAGTTCTAACATTGGTTGATACACCATATCGGTGTATGGGCGACCCGTTACGGGGTGCTTAGCCGTACTTATCCAAGCTTGCACAATAGACGTGAACTCATCGCTGCTCATTCCTGAATGCGTTTTTTGCACCATGGTTAGAACATCTTCTAAGCTCAGCTTATCTATCTGCCCGCTTAACACCAGTGAGTATGGTTTAGTCGTCTTCCAATCAGGGTGGCTAGCCGCTTGCTCTTTAATTTGGTCGAGCATAAACAAGATTTGGAAGTACATCGGCTTTTCTGACCATAACGTTCCGTCGTTATCAAAAGTGGCAATACGATCTTGAGGAGCAACAAAATTGGGAGAGTTAGCGTCAGTAACATCACTGACAAATTGGATAATTGCTTGTTTGGTTTGACCGTCGTTCCACGAAGGCAATGGGTCACTATTTTGCGCCAAAAGCGGAAATGAAATCACCGCGACAGCGAGCGTAAAAACATTCAAGAGGTAATTTTTCATCAGTTGTAAACTCTTTATATAGGGGAGTTTAATAATGGAGCATTCTCGAAGAAAAAATTCGCCCTTGGTCACAACAATGTCTTATTCGGAATATTCCTACTTGAAAGCCCAAAAGATTCATAAAATTCAATGAAATAAAAAAGCGGACCTATTGGCCCGCTTTTTCAATGAGTTCGATTTAACGCTTAAGCTGCGACTGCTTCAACTTTACGAGCGATTTTTGCTTTACCTACAGGTAGAACTTCACGACCAAATTCGTTGTTTAGCACTTGCGCCATTGCGAAGTAAATTGCGCTTGCGCCACAGAAGATACCTTCGAAGCCAGCGATAGCACCGATAACTTCGCTACCAGTGAAATCACGAGCAGCAAGCAAGAAGAACAGGATAGTTAGAGAACCAAATACCACCTGCTTCGCTGTTGGGTAACATAGAGAGCCAATGAACATGAAACCAGTGAAGATACCCCAAAGTGCTAGGTACCAACCCATAAAGCTTGCTGGGCTCGCAGGAAGACCCATGTGAGGCATTACGATTAAACCAACCAATGTTAGCCAAAATAGACCGTAAGAAGTAAACGCAGTTGTCCCGAACGTGTCGCCGCGTTTAAAGCACATGATGCCAACGATTACTTGGCTAAGGCCACCGTAAAAGATGCCCATCGCTAGAATCATAGAGTCAAGTGGGAAAAATCCTGCGTTATGAATGTTCAGCAGAATAGTGGTCATACCGAAACCCATCAGACCTAGCGGTGCTGGGTTAGCCAGTTTTGTCGACATGTACAAATACCTTTTTTCAAAAATGTTGATAAAAAATGCGCGCGAATTTTAATGGACACCCAATCAAAAGAGAAAAGCCGTTATTGAAAACTTAGATTCCACAAATAAGCAACAGCACAAATAAAAAAAGACCCTGCTAAAAAGCAGAGCCTTTATAAAGAGTTAAATTATTTATTGGCAGGAAATCTCATCCCAGAACCAGTTGCTCTGCGTTGGGCTTTCCCACACTCCAGGGCCGTTTTTTGCGACAAAGCATTTGTTTTGGTACGTCACTTTATCACCGTTAGCCACTTGAGTTACGCCTGGCTCCCACTGAATGAAGCTACCTGTTACTGGTGGCACTGGCTCAGTGACCGGAGGCTCTGGTTCTGTGACTGGCGGTTCTGGTTCAGTCACAGGTGGTTCAGGTTCCGTTGTTGGCGGCTCCGTAGGAGTGCCTGAAACCAACTTCCAAGGGTCTCCTTTCGTTGGCTCATTACCTTGTGACCACCATTTCGCTTCGTAAACAGCACCTTGGTAAGAAACTTGATCACCAGTGTTGTAAACTTTGCCTGAATCCCAAGCTGCCACGCCACCTACAGGCGGATCGACCGGATCTACAGGGTCTAACTTGTCAACCACACGAACTTCAGGCCAACCCGCATGAGATTGGTAGAAGTTAGTTACACACTTCTCGTAATCACCCGCAACTAGCGCAGAGTAAGCCGTTTGGAAACCAACCAGCTCACATTCAAACGAATGGCCTCCAGGGCGATCTGAGTAGTATTTCCAGTTACCATCCCAGTTAGTGTAAAGCACGTCAGTTGCGCCATTTAGGTTTAGGCTGCCGTAAGGCGTTTGCTGCCAACAAGTGTTCTTCTCGTCAGCTTCAATTGGAATTTGGTAGTGTGCCGCCAAACCTTCCCAGTAACGGATACGGTTAACAGGCTGACCTTTATCCTTGTTTTGCTCACCACACTCAATACCACCATTGATCACGTTGATAGTGGTACCGAAGCCGTAACCAATGCCTGCATCAAGTTCACGTTGTGAAGGAACCCAAGTACGGTCAATTACATGTAGCATTGCTGGTTTAGGTGCTTGTGGGGTTAGGAAGAACCAGATGGCCGATGCCAAGTTCAGCCACGAATCCGCAACCAAACCTGGATTTTTCAGTAATACGGATGCATCGCCATCAAACATCACTTCAGAGAACGCGCCATAGTTAAAGTGGTAAGAAAGCTGTTTAGCACCACGTCCAAAGTAACCTTGTCCCGGTTCACATGGCCAACGTTTGTTTTGCCAGTCATTCTGACCACAACCTGTCGTGTAACCTTCTTGACCTTCTGACCAGCCCATTTCACGTACGTGAACCAAAGCTTGCTGCCACTCTTCCAATCCAAGAGGGTTATCCGATACGTTATCAATCGAAATATGACCACCGGTTTCCTGCGCAAAGTGAGCAAAGGCTGTCACGATCGATTTTTTACAAATCGCATCCGAATCACGGCCATCAGTGTACTCACCACAGAATGCTGGGAATTTACCAATCGCACGTAGGAAACGCGTGTAAGTGTATTCTGGTGCTGCCATTTGAGTCAGGAAGTCCCACTCACTTTCAGGGAACACGCGCTCTACACGCTTCACGTTTTCTGGGTTGGTTGCCGCTCCAGGAACAATCGCTTCGACGACTGAGTTAGGACGCGTCTCTAGTGCTTGTGACCAAATGGCATACATAGGGTCAGAGGTTTTGCTTTGCTCCATAGCTTGAACGTCACCACGAGCAATGACATAACCATTCGGATTTTGCGGATCAGGCTGGATATTCATACTTGCATTCGCTTGTGCCGCTAGGACACAACTCAATGCAAGAGGAAGATGTTTGAGTGCAAACATGTCTAGTCTCCGGATTTAACAATACAATATACAAGGAATAACTAGACATATAGTGGATCATATATAAAAAACGCCGAGCGAAGTGAGTTCATTCTGCGAGACAAAATGAATAAATAAGTCCTCGCACACATTTTGTCACAAGAAAAATGTTACCTTGACTCAAAAGAAAAGCGGAGGCTGACTACGCCTCCGTTTGATGATATTTCTATCTCTATCACTCTGCTGAAACAGACTCAAGTTTCTCGGTTGGCTTCTGTTTTGATAGCACATAGTAAATAGCGAACTGAGCGACAATCGCCACAAGTACAATCACTGGTGAGGCGGCAACGCCTGCCAAAAGAAAGCACCCAAGTGCAATCACGCCATTCAACATCGCGTAAGGCAACTGTGTACGGAAGTGCTCATACTGTTCACACCCTGCTCCTGTTGACGACAGAATCGTGGTTTCAGAGATTGGAGAACAGTGATCACCAAATAAACCGCCGGATAACACGGCACCAATGCAAACTAGCAAAGGAGCATCAATCGCAACGGCCGTTGGGATCACTAATGGCATCATGATGGCGAACGTGCCCCAAGATGATCCCGTAGCAAACGAGATAATACCGGCAAGCAAAAAAGCAACGGCTGGCAATAGCCAATACGGGAAACCGGCTTGAGCTTGTTCAGCAATATATGCAGCTGCACCTAATTCTTTCCCAACAGAGCTAAGCGCCCAAGCCAATACCAAGATAACCGCGACAGACATCATGTTTGACATGCCTTTGAGGTACACTTGGATACCATCGGAAAGCTTTCTGACGCCATAAAACGCCATCAGCGCAATTAGAGTGAAGGCCGCGAAGAAGTACGCCGAAGAGAGTGCAGCCCTAAACGTTGAGCCTGCCACTTTTTGAAATGGAAAACCGTGTGGCACCAGGATGGTACATAGAACCACCAGCATAACGAGCAAAGGTGCCCACACAAAACTGGATTTTGCATTTTTATGCGTAAACACATTCATCGACTCCTGCACTTTCCCAAAGTCGGAACCCTGTTCTGCTAACTGCTCAGCCTTCGCCATCGGTCCGAAATCTAACTTGAAGAAAGAGACAATCGGCACAATCGCGATCGCAAGAAAGGCATAAAACTGATACGGGATCGCGCCAATGAAAGCATCCCAGTCACTCATACTGACATTCAGGGCAGTAAACTCTTTTTGAATCAATCCCATGATGTAAACGCCCCACCCGATAAAAGGAATCAAGATTGCGACGGGAGAGGAAGTAGAATCGATAATGAAAGCTAATTTTTGGCGTGATACTTTTAACTTATCAAATAAAGGGCGAAAAACAGGGCCCACAATCAGTGGTGTACCAAGGTCTGAGAAGAAAATAACGACACCACCGAACCATGCTGATAGTTGAGCTTGGCATTTACTCGCCACCCATTGGGTAACCTTTTTAGCAAAGGCGACACCGCCGCCGGACTTTTCCATTAAAGCGACGAAACCACCAATAAACACTAATAACAAAATCACACCAGCGTTGTAGCTATCCGTAAGTTGCGGCAGTAGATAGCTTTTCATCAACGCACTAAACGAGTCTAGTGGTCCTTTTTCAACAAAGGTGCCTTCAAGCATGGCGACGCCACTGACCACACCGGCGAACAAACCAACGACGACATTTCTCGTAGTCAGCGCGAGGAAAAGAGTAACAAGGATGGGAATGAGAGAGGTAACGTCAGCCTGTTCCATAGCAACACCATTTTAATATTTAAACAATAAAAATGAATATATATTTAATTTTGACACATGTATATATTTCTCATAAAAAAGTTGAGCCACCTCTTCACAAATTGGAAGTACAAAAAAACCAGCCCGGAGGCTGGTTCTTGTAAACTCAACAATCTAGAGGAAAATTATTCCCACTCGATTGTCGCTGGTGGCTTACCAGAAATGTCGTAAACAACTCGTGAAATACCTTCAACTTCGTTGATAATACGGTTAGATACCTTACCTAGGAAGTCGTATGGTAGGTGTGCCCAATGCGCTGTCATAAAGTCGATAGTTTCAACTGCACGCAGTGATACCACCCAATCGTATTTACGACCGTCGCCCATTACGCCTACAGAACGAACTGGTAGGAATACCGTGAACGCTTGAGATACTTTGTCGTATAGGTCTGCTGCGTGAAGCTCTTCAATAAAGATAGCGTCAGCACGACGTAGCAAGTCACAGTATTCTTTCTTGATCTCGCCAAGAACGCGAACACCTAGACCAGGACCTGGGAATGGGTGGCGGTAAAGCATGTTGTACGGAAGACCTAGTTCTAGACCAATCTTACGAACTTCATCTTTGAACAACTCACGTAGTGGCTCAACTAGACCCATTTCCATATCGTCAGGTAGACCGCCCACGTTGTGGTGTGATTTGATCACGTGCGCTTTACCAGTTTTAGATGCTGCAGACTCGATTACGTCTGGGTAGATAGTGCCCTGAGCTAGCCATTTTGCGTTTTTCAGCTTCTTCGATTCTTCATCGAATACGTCTACGAACACGTGACCGATAGTCTTACGTTTTTCTTCTGGGTCAGACTTGCCTTTCAGCGCTTCAAGGAAACGCTCTTCTGCGTCAACTTTGATGATGTTTAGGCCGAACTTATCGCCGAACATATCCATTACTTGCTGACCTTCGTTTAGACGAAGCAGGCCGTTATCCACGAATACACATGTAAGCTTGTCGCCAATTGCACGGTGAACCAGCATAGCAACAACGGATGAATCTACACCACCAGAAAGACCTAGAATAACTTCATCGTCACCCACTTGCTCTTTAATACGAGCAACAGCGTCTTCGATGATAGATTCAGAGGTCCATAGACGCTCACAGCCACACACGCCAAGAACGAAGTTCTCTAGCATTTGTAGGCCACCTTTCGTGTGTGTTACTTCTGGGTGGAACTGAACGCCGTAGTATTTCTTCTCTTCGTTCGCCATTGCCGCGTAAGGACAAGTGTCTGTCTCACCGACTTTTACGAAGTCTGCTGGAATTTCTACAACTTTGTCACCGTGGCTCATCCAAACGTCTTGAGTCGCTTCAAGATCTTTGAAGATCGCAGATTCGCCAGAAACTTTTACTTGTGCGTAGCCAAATTCACGCTCGTTTGAGCCCGCTACTTTACCACCTAGCTGTTCTGCCATGGTTTGCATGCCGTAACATACACCAAGTACAGGAACACCTGAGTCAAATACATATTGAGGAGCGCGAGGAGAGTTTTCTTCTGTAACGCTTTCTGGGCCACCAGAAAGGATGATGCCATCTGGGTTGAATTCGCGAATATCCGCTTCTTCTACGTCCCAGCTCCATAGTTCACAGTAAACGCCGATTTCACGTACGCGACGCGCAACTAATTGAGTGTACTGAGAACCGAAGTCCAAGATCAGAATACGTTGGTCATGGATATTTTTAGTCATTTTGAGCAGTCTTTTAAGGCTAAGTGATTAAAACCGAGGCGAGTGTACTCGCCTCTTCTTAATGCTTCAAGGAAAAAGCAAACGTTTACGTTAGGCTGTTAGTTACCTAGACGGTAGTTTGGCGCTTCCTTAGTGATCTGAACGTCGTGTACGTGAGATTCTTGCATACCCGCACCAGAAATACGTACAAATTCAGCTTTAGTACGCATGTCTTCGATAGTTGCAGAACCCGTTAGACCCATGCTTGAACGTAGACCACCCATTTGTTGGTGTACGATCTCTTTTAGGCGGCCTTTGTATGCGATACGACCTTCAATGCCTTCTGGTACAAGCTTGTCTGCTGCGTTATCAGATTGGAAGTAACGGTCAGAAGAACCTTGAGACATCGCGCCAAGAGAACCCATACCACGGTAAGCTTTGTAAGAACGGCCGTTGTAAAGAATCACTTCGCCCGGCGCTTCTTCTGTACCTGCGAACATAGAACCAACCATCACACATGATGCGCCTGCTACGATTGCTTTACAGATATCACCAGAAAAACGGATACCGCCGTCAGCAATCACTGGGATACCGTATTCGTTAGCCACTTCAGCCGCGTCAGCGATTGCTGTGATTTGAGGAACACCAACACCCGTTACGATGCGAGTCGTACAGATAGAACCAGGGCCAATACCAACTTTCACTGCGCTTACGCCAGCTTCGATCAGTGCTTTCGCGCCAGCACCTGTTGCGACGTTACCGCCGATAATGTCTAGATCTGGGTACGCAGCACGAGTGTCACGAATACGTTGTAGAACGCCTTCTGAATGACCGTGAGAAGAGTCGATAAGTAGTACGTCAACGCCTGCTTCTACAAGTGCAGCAACACGTTCTTCGTTACCCGCACCAGCACCAACAGCTGCGCCAACACGTAGACGACCGCGCTCATCTTTACATGCGTTTGGTTTACGTTCTGCTTTATGGAAGTCTTTTGCAGTGATCATACCGGTTAGTTTGAACTCATCGTTCACTACCAGTACTTTTTCAACGCGTGCTTCGTGCATTTTCTCTTGAACTTCTTCACGAGTTGCACCTTCTTTTACAGAAGCTAGACGCTCTTTAGGCGTCATTACCGCAGACACTTTCTTAGATAGGTCAGTAACAAAGCGTACGTCACGACCAGTGATGATACCCACTAGCTCGTTGTGCTCTGTTACTACAGGGAAACCTGCAAAACCGTGCTTTTCAGTCAGAGCGACTACATCGGCGATGGTTGCATCAGGATTCACAGTCACAGGGTCTGTTACCACACCAGCTTCGAACTTCTTAACTTTACGAACTTCTGCCGCTTGCTGCTCAATAGACATGTTCTTGTGGATAAAGCCAATGCCACCTTCCTGCGCAAGAGCGATAGCTAGACGGGCTTCCGTCACGGTGTCCATCGACGCAGAAATCATAGGGATGTTCAGACTGATGTTTTTCGTCAACTGAGTGCGAAGATCAGCTGTGTTTGGGAGAACGGTGGAGTGTGCTGGCACAAGTAGTACGTCATCGAATGTCAGCGCTTCTTTGGCAATTCTTAGCATTTGCAATATCTCACAATTAGAGGAGTAAAAAGACAACCCAAAGTCTCATCGTTTCGCATAATGAGGGTAACTGGTTTTAGGTAACAAGTTACATTTGGATTAGATATTGCGGAGGGATTATACGTTCAACGCAATCGCTTGACTACAAGTTTTTTTAATTTTTTTCTTGCAATTACCCCCTTGCTATGTATTATATTGCCGCTAATTTCCATACTCACGTCTAAGAGATTAGCTGTGCTCTCCAAGACCAATCAGAACATCTTCACTGTTTCTCGTCTCAACGCAGAAGTTCGTTTACTCCTTGAAAACGAAATGGGGATCGTTTGGCTTGTCGGAGAGATATCCAACTTCTCTGCTCCTGTTTCCGGTCACTGGTACCTCACCCTTAAAGATTCTCGTGCTCAAGTAAAATGTGCCATGTTCCGTGGTAACAATCGTCGCGTTACTTTCAAACCTGCAAATGGCAATCAAGTTTTAGTTAAAGCCCGTCTGTCTCTGTATGAGCCACGTGGTGACTACCAACTGATTATCGAAAGTATGCAGCCGGAAGGCGACGGCAGATTGCAGCAAGAGTTCGAAGAACTGAAGATGAAGCTAGCCGCGGAAGGCTTGTTTGCTCAAACGAACAAACTCACCTTACCAGAGCACCCTAAATGCGTTGGTGTCATCACTTCCAAAACCGGAGCCGCACTTTACGATATTCTTGATGTGTTAAAACGTCGTGATCCTTCGCTTCCGGTTGTGATATACCCAACCATGGTTCAAGGAGAAGATGCTGCCATACAGATTGCTCAGGCGATCGGTCGTGCTAATAGCCGAAATGAATGTGATGTATTGATTGTTGGTCGTGGCGGCGGCTCTCTAGAAGACTTATGGTGCTTTAACAATGAGATCCTTGCTCGCACTATTGCTGCAAGTCAAATCCCGATCATTAGTGCTGTGGGCCATGAAGTCGACATGACGATTGCCGATTTTGTTGCCGATGTGCGAGCTCCTACTCCATCAGCTGCCGCTGAACTGGTTAGCCGTGACAACAGCCATAAAGATCAATCGCTTGTAGCGAAACAGCATAAACTAGCTAGTGCGATGCGCTACTACTTAGCGCAGCAAAAACAGCAATCTGTGCAACTTCTGCATCGCTTAGAACGCCAACATCCAAGTTATCAGTTGCAGCGTCAGTCACAGCAACTCGATGAGCTGGATATGCGTTTGCGTAGAGCTATGCAGCGCTTCATCGATACACGTCAACAAGCCGTTGAGCGTAAACACCACCGTCTGCAATTAAACTCTCCTGTTAAACACTTAGCACAACAAAAGTCGAGACTTGAACGTATTGAGCACAAGCTATTGGACGCAATGGATCGAAAACTACTGACGATGCGTCATCAGTTAGCGATTGCGGCAGAAAAGTTAGATACCGTCAGTCCCCTAGCGACACTCAAGCGTGGTTACTCCATCACGCAAACGGAGCAAGGTAAGGTCGTTACAAGCGCAGATGATGTAAAAACGGGCGACCTTTTAGTCACCCGTTTGGCTAATGGTGAGATTCACTCTACCGTTAGTTAGCCGACTTTAAAATGAGCTTAATCAGCTGATTTTTTGAAACTCAAATCGCACACGAGATTTGGATTTGAGTTCATTACAGGTATTGCAGAAATAATTCGCAGCCCCACAAGCCTGAAGCTTTTCTAACTCAGCACCACAGTCCGGACAAAAACCTACTTTTTTGAAATCGGATTCACATTGGCCACAATGGTATTGGCCAGTCCATTCTAGTTCTATTTCGCAATCTGGACATTTGTTCTGTTGCATATCTCTCACCTTACTGTTTCACTCGCTCCAGTATTCACATTTTCTAACCGCTAACCTTGATGTATATCACCGTATGCAAGGTAATGGGTTTACTTCACGAGAAGCTTACTTTAAGAAAGATCTTATTCTGATCATCGGATATTTACCATTTGATCAGCGATCACCCCCTAAAAGAATATTTATATAACCACACACCGAAAGCATAAGTTACATATTCTGCATTCCAATTTAAATAAGCATAAAACACCAAAATTAAATTCAAAAAAAGAAAAAACAGAATTTAATAAAAAGATCTAATTGAAAAAGCAAGCTATTACATCGGTGTGCATTTCAATCGTTTGTGAATCCATTTCGACCAACTTGACGTGTATCGAGCCAAAGTCACTCAAATGCTCTGCGTGCGTTCCTCCACAAGGGATCACGGCCAATTCTCCCTCTCCCAAGTCACATTTCCAATAACGAGAATCGGTCAAGTTGTCACCATGGCAGTCCATAATGATCGCCGCGTCTCTTTCCAGCCAAAACTTCAATTGTGCATTCACCTGCCCCTCTATTTTCTCTAAGTCTGACAGCATTTCTGCGCTGTTTAGGCCTCTTTTACGGAGTGTTTTACCTAAACGGTAAGTATCTAGGCACTTGTCTGGTGTTACAAAGCTGGCTTCTTGGGCATAACTATTAAAATCATAGTTGCCATGTGGGTCTTTACGGTCAGCATCTTTACGCCAGTAACTGGCAGCGAGGACTTTATTCAGGGCTAAGTAGGCGAGATGACCTGCACTGTGTCCACGACTCAATGCTTGTTGGTACTCTTTATCCACTTTCAGTGTCACTCGTGCACCTTGAGATAGAGTGTCAACAAGCGCTAATACATGTACGACAACAAATAACCAGCCTTCTGTATCGCGCTTTACAGGGATTGCCGCTCCAACAAATAACTCTCCGGTTGCCACTTCAATGGCACCAACTTGACAATCAATCACTTCAAGTTGTTGATCATTAAATACTAAGATGCCTTTATCCGCGGGATGATCAGGCCAGATATGGCTAACGGGATGAAACGGAGTCACGTCGGTGACTACGTAGGTCACTTCATTGTGGTTTTGAACGAGTTGAATCTGAGCGTCCAACTGCCAAGTTTGATGGCAGAAACGGGTTTGTGTCGCGGTAATCGTCATGCTTTGCTTATCTTTGTGAATGTAAGAAGTTAAGGTTTTGTGCTGAGCATTTGAAGATACAGGAATCTGCACGTCATCACTAATATCACTAGAGGAAAACCGCGCAGAAGAACATTGTGATAATGATGAAAGTAAGGTTTAGAAAAGGACACATCTCACATCACTTTTAGAGGTTGCAAAAAACAGATAAAAAAATACCCAAGTAAAAACTTGGGTATCTTCAAATACTTAAATTATTTTTTGCGGTTTTTAACCACAGACATCATACGTTTACGCTTACGCTCTTGAGACAAGGTTAGCTTGTTCGCACGATTCTCAAACGGGTTTTCGCTATTCTGGAAGTTGATACGAATTGGCGTACCCATAATTTCCAGTGACTTGCGGAAGTAGTTCATCAAGTAACGCTTGTATGAATCCGGAAGTTCACGAACCATGTTACCGTGAATCACGACGATTGGTGGGTTGTAACCACCTGCGTGCGCGTATTTTAGCTTGATACGACGGCCACGAACCATTGGCGGTTGGTGATCATCAGTCGCCATCTTCATGATACGAGTCAAAACAGAGGTACCAACACGTGTCGTTGCCGACTTGTACGCTTCTTGGATAGACTCAAATAAGTGACCAACACCAGTACCGTGCAGTGCAGAAATAAAGTGAATACGAGCAAAGTCAACGAAACCTAGGCGGCGGTCTAGCTCTTTCTTCACGTTCTCTTTTACTTCGTTATCTAGACCATCCCACTTGTTTACCGCTAGTACGATTGAACGACCGGCGTTCAATGCAAAACCTAGCAGGCTCAAGTCTTGGTCAGAGATGTTTTCACGTGCGTCGATAACCAATAGCACTACGTTTGCGTCTTCAACGGCTTTCAACGTTTTAACAACAGAGAATTTCTCAACCGTTTCGTTAATACGACCACGACGACGTACACCCGCAGTATCAATGATTACATACTCACGGCCATCACGTTCCATAGGAATGTAGATTGAGTCACGAGTTGTGCCTGGCATGTCGTATACCACAACACGTTCTTCACCAAGAATACGGTTGGTTAACGTCGACTTACCAACGTTTGGACGACCAATGATTGCCAGTTTGATTGGCTGTTCTTGTAGACGTTGGAACTCCGCTTCCGCTTCTTCTTCGGTGTATTCGTCTGGTGCAATTTCAGCGTCTTCAAATTCTGTCAGATCTTCAATCTCACCTTCTTCTGATTCACTTGTTAGTAAATCATCAAAGAATGGAGCTAGCGCACGCTCAAGCAATGCTGTAACACCACGACCGTGTGCAGCCGCGATTTGGTACATGTCATCAACACCAAGCTGCCAGAAATCAGCACACGCAGCGTCAGCATCAATACCATCAATTTTGTTTACCACCAGCATCGCTGGTTTTTCAATTTTACGCAGATGCGCCGCAATCGCTTCATCAGCAGGTGTAAGACCAGCACGACCGTCAACAAGGAATAGCACGACGTCAGCTTCATCAATCGCTGCTAGCGACTGCTCTGCCATTTTGGTTTCTACGCCTTCTTCTGTGCCATCAATACCGCCAGTATCAATAACAATGAATTCGTGCTCTTCATCAAGACGAGCTTGGCCGTATTTACGGTCTCGCGTTAGGCCTGGAAAGTCCGCAACCAACGCGTCACGTGTGCGTGTCAATCGGTTAAATAGTGTAGATTTACCTACGTTCGGACGCCCTACTAGAGCAACAACAGGTACCATAACAACCTCTACAATCATCTTTCTTCTGTAGTTATAGGTAACGACTTGCCCGATGCCAAATCAAGCCAGCTTTTTACCTATAACCACGTCAGGGTTAAAAATTTCAAACAACAAAACGGCTCCTAACTGTCACCAGCCAGGAGCCGAATGTGAATTATATCACGATATTATTCGTTAATGGTTAGTTTCTTTACATCGCCGTTGCGAGTTGTAATGACATAACCATCAGACAATAGAGTCGGACCAACCGCAAAACCACTGTCATCAACGAATTGTTGAGCTACGAACTCACCCGTCGAACGATCTAACCAGTGCAGGTAACCTAGGGTATCACCTAAAACTAAATAGTTACCGACGATAACTGGCGCAGTTAACTGACGGTGTTCTAATAGGCTATTTTCCCACAGTTCAGTACCGCTTCGAGCATCAACCGCGACCACGTGATCTTTTTCGGTGATAACAAAGATACGACTGCCGTCCGTTGCGATATCGTTCGCTGACGAATAATTACGCTTCCAGATTGGATTAGCCGAACGCAAATCAATAGCGATCAACTGACCATTGTATCCAATGGTGAAAAGAGTTCCGCCCAATACAATAGGAGAAGAGTCAACGTCAACCAGACGGTCAATTTCCGTAGCGCCTTTCGGTGTGCCTACTGGTTGCTGCCAAATAAGCTGACCACGCTCCACAATCGCTGCGGCTAGTCGACCATTTGCCGTCCCCCAGAAAACACCACCACCAATCGCAGTTGGAGTGCTGTCTCCGCGTAGTGTCAGGTTTGGAACTTCAGTACTTAGTGCCCAGCGCTGCTCACCAGAGCTTTCATCCAAAGCAATCAACATGCCACGGCTGGTATTTACGATGATCAAGCCTGAATCCGCAACGGGTTTCGCCAGAACTTCACCACCAACTTTAATGCGCCAAATGATTTCACCAGTTTCTTGGCTTAGTGCAATCACTTCACCATTTTCAGAACCGATGTAAAGATGTTCGTACGCCGCAGTAATACCGCCAGACAGACGAGCAATCACGTCTTCTTCCAGATCGGTTTGCCATAATTGCTTACCATTTTCTGGATCAAGCGCTTTCACCAAACCATCACGGCTCGCGACAAACAACATGTCGTTTGCGTAGACTGGAGAAAGCTTTGAGAAGTAATGACCAACACCATCACCAATCGATGTGCTCCATTCACTCTTGGTCGTAAACTGACTATCTACCTGCGGTAGTGGTGCCATAACGATGGTATCTTCCTCGCCAGCACAACCAGCTAGGATGCCCACCGTTAATGCCCCTAACAAGGCTTTCTTAAAGACTCTTTTCATCCAATGCGGTCCTTATTATTTCGCCAAGTCGTCCAATTTCATTTGCAGTGTTGGGCTTGCATCTGCTGCTTGCTGCGCTTCTGTGTAAGCCGCGTAAGCTGCATCTTTGTCACCTTGACGAAGTGCAATATCACCACGCAATTCAGCAATGCGACCAGCCCATGCTGTATCTGTCACTTTGCCTAGCTCAGTGTTTGCAGCATCAAAGTTACCCATTTCTGTCTCGATACGAGCGATGCGGTAGCTAATTAGTGAAGATAATGCAGCATCTTTCGTATTGCTTTGAGCCCATTTAAGTTGCTCAAGAGCAGCAGCAAAGTCTTTCGCTTCGACTTGTGCTTTTGCTAGTTGCAGAGCAGCCAATACTGAATATTCTTTAACTTCGTTCGATTCGATAAAAGCTTGCACATCTGATTGCGCATCTACGCCTTTTTCTTGCAGCGTATTCATTGCGGTTGTGTAGCTTTGCGAAGCTGTTTCACTCGCCTGAATCACAGTATCCTGGTAGTAACGCCAGCCAAATAGACCACCTAAGCCAACAACAGCACCGATGATGACGGCTTTACCGTTTTCCTTCCACCAGTCTTTAATAGCTTCAACTTGTTGTTCTTCAGTATCGTAAAGTTCCACTTCCTGTCCTCTTAAAACATGTAAATGGCAGCAAAGCTACCATTGCTCCTATTTCGTCGAAAGGCTCCGATTTGGGGAGCCTTATTGTTACGAACTAGGATTTAATCTTTAGCTTATTAAAAGACTTAAATCAGTGCTGCGATCTTCTCAGCAACTTCAGCTTGGTTGTAAGTCTCTTGCTCACCACCAACTAAATCTTTTAGTACAACGGTATTGTCGGCAACTTCGTTTTCGCCCAGAACCAATGCTACAACAGCACCTACTTTATCTGCGCGTTTAAACTGTTTCTTGAAGTTACCGCCACCGAAGTGATTCATCACGCGAACGCCTGAAATAGCTTCACGAAGCTGCTCTGCTAGCTTCATACCTGCCATCATGGTGCCTTCACCTGCAGTTACCACGTAAACATCCACACTGCGACGTACGTCTGTCAGCTCTAAAGTTTCCAACATAAGAACTAGACGCTCTAGACCCATTGCAAAGCCAACTGCTGGTGTTGGTTTGCCACCAAGTTGCTCTACAAGACCGTCGTAGCGACCACCGCCACACACAGTGCCTTGAGCACCTAGGCTTTCAGTGATCCACTCAAATACCGTGCGGTTGTAGTAATCCAGACCACGAACAAGACGTTCGTTAACTGTGTATTCGATACCTGCTGCGTCTAAAAGTTCACATAGACCTGCGAAGTGTGCTTTAGATTCTTCACCTAAGTACTCAGAAAGACGAGGTGCATCACCTAAAATAGCCTGAATGTCAGGGTTCTTCGTATCCAGAACACGCAGTGGGTTAGTGTGCATGCGGCGCTTACAATCTTCGTCTAGCACATCGATATGTTGTTCAAGGAAGGCAACCAGTGCTGTGCGGTAGTCTGCGCGATCTTCTTGAGAACCAATTGAGTTCAGTTCAAGACGCACGTGCTTGTCGATGCCTAATTCACGCCATAGACGTGCAGTCATCATGATAAGCTCGGCGTCAACGTCAGGGCCATTTAGACCAAACACTTCCACACCACATTGGTGGAATTGACGGTAACGACCTTTCTGCGGACGCTCATGGCGGAACATAGGCCCCATGTACCACAGACGCTGTTCGTCACGGTTGATCAGGCTATTTTGAATACATGAACGTACACAACCCGCAGTACCTTCAGGGCGAAGTGTTAGGCTGTCTCCATTACGATCATCAAAGGTGTACATTTCTTTTGAAACGACGTCTGTCTCTTCACCAACAGCGCGGCTGAATAGGTTTGTTTCTTCAACGATTGGCATGCGCACTTCGTTATAACCGTATGCGCTAATTACATTTTTCACTGTGTTTTCAAGTTTCTGCCACAGTGGAGATTGAGTTGGGAGACAATCGTTCATGCCTCGGATTGCTTGGATTGTTTTTGCCACAATACTTACCGTAATACTCGTTGAGATTAATCTTGTACTTTTATTTCAATGCGATTTTCGCTATCCATCATAGACGCTTTCGCACGGATCTTTGCTTCTAGCTGATTCACAAGGTCATTGTTATCGAAACGCTCTTTTTGACGTTTTCCGTCTTCATAGAACGCACTCTTCTTGTTGCTACCCGCAAGACCCAAATGGGAAACCTCAGCTTCACCAGGACCATTTACCACACAGCCAATAATAGACACATCCATTGGTGTGATGATGTCTTCTAAACGCTGCTCAAGCGCATTTACGGTACCAATAACATCGAATTCTTGGCGTGAACAACTTGGGCAAGCAATAAAGTTGATGCCACGAGAGCGAATACGCAAAGATTTCAGAATATCGAAACCGACTTTGATTTCTTCGACTGGATCAGCAGCTAAAGAGATACGTAACGTATCACCAATACCTTCCGATAAAAGCATGCCCAAGCCAACTGCTGACTTCACAGCACCTGCGCGCGCACCACCAGCTTCAGTAATACCTAAGTGAAGCGGCTGGTCGATTTTCTTCGCTAGCAAGCGGTAAGAATCAACCGCAAGGAATACATCCGATGCTTTAACGCTGACTTTGAACTGATCAAAGTTAAGACGATCGAGATGATCCACATGACGCATCGCTGATTCAACTAGGGCTTCAGGCGTTGGTTCACCGTATTTCATCTGCAGATCTTTTTCCAAAGAGCCGCCATTAACGCCAATACGGATCGGGATATTCTTATCACGCGCACAGTCAACAACCGAGCGAATACGCTCTTCGTTACCAATGTTACCTGGGTTGATACGCAAACAATCGACGCCGTATTCCGCGACTTTCAGTGCGATACGGTAGTCAAAGTGAATATCAGCAACCAGAGGAACAGATACTTGCTGTTTGATCAGCTTAAACGCTTCTGCTGCTTCCATCGTTGGTACTGAAACACGGACGATGTCTGCGCCGACTTTTTCTAGTGCTCGGATTTGTGCGACTGTCGCTTCCACATCAGTCGTGCGAGTGTTAGTCATTGACTGTACGGCAATTGGCGCACCATCACCAATTGGCACATCACCCACATAAATACGCGTCGATTTACGACGAATAATTGGAGATTCGTGTTGCATAATTTTTTATAACGGTAGAGTGAATCTAGCTACTTTGCCTGAAGTATACCCAGAAAGGTCGACAGGTTCACTTGCAAATGTCATTGTTACACCTTCCGGTGCGCCTAATATCACTTTAAATGGCGCTTTTCCGGTAAGTTCCACGTCTTGACCCGGTTTCTGAGTGCCACTTACGAGCGTTTTGCCGTTTGTATCTTTTACTTGGATCCAGCAATCTGCTTTAAATTTCATGGTGAGCAGAGTCATACCTTCTGGCACTACAGGAGATGCGTCTTGAACCTCTTCTGCTGCTTCAATCACAGCAACTGGTTCTTGAGTTGCTTCTGTTGTCGACTCTTCTGTTTCTGCAGATACCACTTCATCAGTTTGCGCTGCATTGATGGATGATTCTGATGCTGTATTGTTTGATGCCACTAGTTCTGCTGGAGTACTTGCGATCAGCTCTTCTTCGGTCATTAGATCAATATCAGCAATTTCATCGGCACTTGGTTGGCTTGTTTCAACATTAGCCTCTGCTACAACTTGAGCGAGACTATTTTCTTGCTGATTTTGCCACCACCAAGCTGCTGAGATACCGATGATGACAATGGCTATTACCCAAGTCAGCAACATAATTCGGCTGTTGTGTTTCTCGTGTTTGGTTTTACGAGAAAAGCTTTGCATTTCGATTTCTTGCTCTTTTGGCTTTACATCTGCCGTTTGTTCTAGAGCAACCAGCACCACTTTCTCATCTAGCCCGACAAACTTTGCGTAAGAACGCAAATAGCCGCGAGTGAATGTCGCTACTTGCTGAGATTCAAATCGGTTGTTTTCAATATCTTCAATAACAGAAACGCGAAGTCTCAGGCGATCAGCAACTTGCTTTTGAGTCATACCTAAAGATTCGCGTTTGTTTTTGAGTAATGTGCCCGCTTCAATCGAAAGCGGTACTTCATTGGTATTTTCGTGTTCTGTCATAATGGTGGTATTTAATCTGTTTTAGTGGCTAACACGGTTATTTATTTTCGTTGTTGTTCTTAAGCCTCACTTAAAGATAGCTAGCCTGTTCGCGTTAACCAAAATTATATTTTTAAGAAATTCTCAACAATTGAGTGTGAATACCCGTTTTGCAAAAATCAGCAAAGCGTATGAGAAAAAATGTTGAGAATAATCGGTGTCTTCATGAATGTTCTTCACCATGATAAGCGAATGTATAACGAAGACAAAAACTCTTTCCACTCAAACTAACAGATAGCTCAAGCTTTTGTCCAAACTTTGACACAGTAAATTGAAATAAACGCCAAAACCATTCAATTTCAGGGGTTACTTTACAAATACAACAAACAAAATAGCCAGAGCAAAGGCTCTGGCTATTTTTAATTTGGGGCAAATTATACCGCTTTTACGTCGATGGTTTCTGCACCGCGCGCAGCTTTTAAAGCCGCAGTACGTTTAGTACGGTCAATAACGTCACCGACTAACTGACCACATGCCGCATCAATATCATCACCACGTGTTTTACGAACCGTCACCGTATGCTCGTATTGCATCAATGTTTTTTGGAATCGGTCAATACGTGAGTTGCTTGGCTTCTTGTACGGAGAACCTGGATACGGGTTAAACGGAATCAGGTTGATCTTACATGGTGTGTCTTTCATCAGCTCAGCCAGCTCGCGTGCGTGACCCATGTCATCGTTCACATGATCAAGCAACACGTACTCGACTGTTACTTTGCCACGGTTTGCGTTCGAAGATGCGATGTAACGACGAACTGACGCTAAGAAGTCTTGAATATCCCAACGATCGTTGATTGGCATGATTTCGCTACGTAGCTTATCGTTTGGCGCATGTAGGGAGATCGCCAATGCGACGTCAATCTTACCTGTCATCTGATCAAGACCAGAAACCACACCTGAAGTTGATACAGTAACGCGACGTTTAGAAAGACCAAAACCAAGATCATCAAGCATGATTTCTAGCGCAGGGATTAGGTTCTTCATGTTTAGAAGAGGCTCACCCATACCCATCATTACGACGTTAGTGATTGGACGACGACCAGTTTCTTTTTGCAAACCGATTTCACGTGCAGCACGCCACACCTGACCGATGATTTCAGATACTTTTAGGTTACGGTTGAAGCCCTGTTGAGCGGTCGAACAGAACTTACACTCCAACGCACAACCTACCTGAGAAGATACACACAACGTCGCGCGATCCTCTTCTGGGATGTAAACCGTTTCTACGTCTTGGTCACCCACCTTCATTGCCCACTTAATCGTGCCGTCTGAAGAGTGCTGAGCTTCTGCAACCGTTGGGGCTTTAATTTCGCACTTGTGCTGCAGTTTTTCACGTAGTTTCTTGTTGATGTTCGTCATGTTGTCGAAGTCATCAACACCGAAATGGTAGATCCACTTCATAACCTGATCAGCACGAAACGCTTTCTCGCCTAGTTCTTCCGCGAAAAACTGACGCATGCCTTTGCGATCAAAGTCGAGTAGATTGATTTTTTCAGTAGTCATGTTGCCTCTCAATGACTGAAACAAGAATAAGGGCGCGAATTGTACAGCCTTTATGCAGCTACAACAAGAGGTCTAAAACCCTGTCTTTGCTAAGGCATTAAAAACACATCGGTTAAATATTAAACAACCCTACCAATGCGCCTTCGAACTGTTTCGATAATAAAAAGCCCCGGAATTATCCGAGGCTAACTATCTTTACGAGCACAAACTAACTACCGATTAGCGAGGGCAAATTTCTGACTCAGGGAAGAAGAACTCAATCTCACGAGCCGCTGATTCAGGACTATCTGAACCATGAACAGAGTTATGACGCATGCTTAGCGCGTAATCTGCGCGAAGTGTGCCTGCTGCCGCTTCTTCTGGGTTGGTTTTACCCATCAATTCGCGGTAACGTGCAATCGCATTTTCGCCTTCCAACACTTGAACCATAATAGGGCCAGAAGTCATGAACTCTTTTAGAGGTTGGAAGAATTCTTTACCTTCATGTTCTGCGTAAAAACCGCTCGCCTGCTCTTCTGTCAGGTGAACCATTTTCGCAGCAATAATACGTAGGCCAGCCTTCTCGATTCGATTGTAGATTTCACCGATCAGGTTTCTTTCCACAGCGTCAGGCTTAACAATGGAAAACGTTCTTTCTAGAGCCATAAAGTTTCCTTTTTGTACTTGTAATAATAGTGTTTAAAAGTGACTTACTTGACTACGACAGCGCCTAACTGACGCCACCATAAATATTATTTTTCTGCTTGCTCATTAAGAAGTCGAGCAAGAGTGCGGACACCCATACCAGTCGCGCCAGCCGCCCACTTGTCTGATGCAGACTTACGGTAAGTACCAGCACAATCGAAGTGCAACCAGCCTTTCTTGTAGTCTTCAACAAAGTAAGACAAAAATGCAGCAGCGGTACTTGCGCCAGGACTGTAGTCTCCAGAGCTGATGTTCGATAAATCAGCGAAGTTTGACGGCAACATTCCACGGTGGAAATCAGCCAGAGGCAGTGGCCACAGGCCTTCTTTCTCTTTGTTTGCTGCGGTTAGCGCTTGATGAGAAAGTTCATCATCAAAGCTCATTAACGCGTGGTAGTCGTTACCCAATGCGTTTTTCGCCGCGCCGGTTAACGTTGCGCAGTCGATGATCAACTCAGGGTTATGCTCGCTTGCATAGATAAGACCATCGGCAAGTACCAAACGACCTTCTGCGTCGGTGTTCATGATCTCAACAGTCTTACCGTTTTTGTAGGTGATGATGTCGCCAAGCTTAAGCGCACGACCAGAAACCATATTCTCAGCACAACACAAGATCAGTTTTACGCGCTTGTTCAAACCACGCAAAATAGCTAACCCCAAACCGCCAGTAATTGTACCTGAACCGCCCATATCGGCTTTCATTGCACTCATAAAGTTTGAAGGCTTAAGGCTGTAACCGCCTGAATCAAACGTAATGCCTTTACCTACTAGACACGCGAATACTGGTGCGTTTTCATCGCCAGTCGGGTTGTAATCCAATTGCAGCATTGCTGATGTGCGATCCGAACCACGACCAACCGCATAGATACCTTCCCAACCTTCCGCTAGTAGATCTTTGTCTTTAACAATACGAGCCGTTACTGTGCCTTCTGGTGCGACAGATTTGATGAACTCAGCCGCCATCGTAGCAAGTTGACGAGGTGCAACTTCTTCCGCCGTTTTGTTGATGATATCGCGCGTAAAATCGGTCGCTTTAATGCGAGCTTGAAGTTCAGTTTGGTCTTCTTCAGAAAGCGCAGTCCATTCTAGTAAACCGTGTTTTTTCGGGTTGCGGTAACCTTGATGGAAAGCCCAGATGCTTTCCAAATCCCAATGTTCACCAGAAAGTAGAACTGAATGAATTCCTTGGCCATCTAGCTGACGAGCTGCACGCTGAATTGCACCAAGATCATGACCTTCACCTAGATGAATCGTCGCACCGGTTTCAGAGAATGAAAGTAGTGCTTTCTCACCCCAGTGTGGAGCAGCAGAATCTTGACTTAAAAATACAGACATCTGTGTAGACATGGTTTCTCCTTGTCTTATATCGGCGTAGCCTACGCCGCTTCTTTTTAATAACTCACGGATGTTAGCATTATGTAGGGTAAAAATGTCAACTTGATAAAAAAACGGACCTAGAGGTCCGCTTTTTTTAGTAAGAATTGTTAACTCGGCTGCGTTTTACCGCCGAATTGAGCATCAGTCTGCCTCATCCATCCAGCACATGATGACCGCTTCTAAGATCTTTTCGTTACAATGGTTTGGCTCATCGTCAAACTCATCTAACTCCATGATCCATTGATGAAGATCGGTAAAACGCACGGTTTGTGGATCCACATCTGGAAACTTGTCACAAAGCTCAATCGCGATATCGCGAGAATCTGTCCATTTCATTGCTCATCTTCCTTTTTCTTCGCCCCTATTTTGGAGCGATAGTATTAATGATCTTCTGATGCGTGGTTTAGCGTGTATTTTGGAATTTCAACAACCAAGTCTTCATCCGCAACTTTCGCCTGACAACCAAGACGAGACTCCGGCTCAAGACCCCATGCTTTGTCTAGCATGTCATCTTCTAGCTCTTCGCTCTCTTCAAGAGAATCAAAACCTTCACGAATGATCACGTGGCAAGTAGTACAAGCACACGATTTTTCACACGCGTGTTCAATACCAATACCGTTTTTTAGTGCTACGTCTAGAACGGTTTCACCCGTCTTCGCTTCCAACACTGCGCCTTCTGGGCACAAATCTTCGTGTGGTAATACAATAATCTTAGGCATAACTACTTTCTCTTATATATCGTCTACTGATTGACCTGACAATGCAGCTCGAATCGATTTATCCATACGGCGCGACGCAAAGTCTTGGCTAGCTTTGTCTGTATCTTTGATACCTTGCTCAATGGCATTTGCATCATCACCATTACGCAGCTCAATCAGTGCTTCAATGGCTTTTAATAGATCTTGTTTTTCTTGCTCTGATAGTAGTTCATCACCATCAGCTTGCATTGCAGCGATCAAACCTTCAATCACCCGGTCGGCTTCAACGCGTTGTTCAGCTAACGCACGAGCTTGCATGTCTTCTTTGGCGTGAGTCATCGAATCACGCAGCATGTTCGCAACTTCGTTATCGCTTAAACCGTAAGAAGGTTTCACTTGAATTTCGGACTGAACACCAGTGCTCTTTTCCATTGCAGTCACAGATAGTAAACCGTCAGCATCAACTTGGTACGTCACTCGGATGTGCGCAGCACCTGCCGCCATAGGAGGAATACCTTTTAGTGAGAAACGCGCAAGTGAACGACAATCATCCACCATCTCGCGCTCACCTTGCACAACGTGCACGCTCATCGCCGTTTGACCATCTTTGAAGGTGGTAAACTCTTGCGCGCGAGCAACAGGAATCGTGGTGTTGCGCGGAATGATTTTCTCAACCAACCCACCCATGGTTTCAATACCCAATGATAATGGAATCACGTCAAGCAGCAGCATTTCAGAGTCAGGTTTGTTACCAGCAAGAATATCTGCTTGGATACCCGCACCAATAGCCACCACTTCATCAGGGTTGATGCTAGTGAGTGGTGTGCGACCAAAGAATTCGCCTACCATTTCACGGACAAGCAAGGTACGAGTTGAGCCACCAACCATCACCACTTCAAGTACTTCCTCCGCTTCTACGTCAGCATCTTTCAGTGCACGACGACAAGACATCAGAGTTTTCTTCACGAGTGGGCGAATCAGACCTTCGAACTGCTCGCGTGTTACAGTGCCTTTCCAGCCAAACACGTCAACTTCCACGCTGTCTTGCTCAGAGAAAGCAATTTTAGTCGCCGTTGCAATGTTCAGTAATGCACGGTTTTTCTCAGCAGAAAGCGGCACTTCTAGGCCAGCTTGCTCCATTAGGTAATCCGCTAATAGGTGGTCAAAGTCATCACCGCCAAGTGCAGAGTCGCCGCCTGTTGCTAATACTTCAAATACGCCTTTCGACAAACGTAGGATAGAGATATCGAACGTACCGCCACCTAAATCGTAAACTGCAATCACGCCCTCTTGACCTGAATCCAGACCGTAGGCAATCGCCGCTGCGGTTGGCTCATTGAGAAGACGCAATACATGTAAACCCGCTAGCTTAGCCGCATCTTTCGTGCCCGCGCGTTGCGCGTCATCGAAGTACGCAGGAACGGTAATTACCACACCCGCAAGCTCTCCACCTAGAGTTTCTTCTGCGCGTTTACCTAGCGCTTTTAGAATATCTGCAGAAACTTCAATCGGGTTTTTATCCCCTTGAGCAGTTTGCAGTACTGGTAAGCCATTATCACTCTCTTTAAAACGGTAAGGTAATGAAGGGTAGCGAGATTGAATGTCTTTTAGCGAGCGGCCAATCAAGCGTTTCACTGAGATAATGGTGTTCTCAGGTTCAAACTCTGCTTTGGCTTTCGCATCGTAACCAACCACTGTTGATTCTGCTGAGTAATTCACCACCGATGGCAAAATGCTACGACCTTGCTCATCATTTAATGTGGTGGCATCGCCACTGCGTACAGAAGCGACCAAAGAGTTGGTAGTACCTAAGTCGATACCAGCCGCTAACTTATGCTCATGAGGTGCCGAGCTTTGGCCCGGTTCTGCGATTTGAAGTAGTGCCATGATTGGTCCTTGTCACGCTAACTAGCCGAGAAGCTTATCTTCGACCAGTTCAATTTCGTTCTTTAGTTTGGCAATGAATTTCAATTTACGAACTCGGTCTGCGGCTTCAGCCCAAAGACCATCGTTAAGCTCTTGCTCAACGCTTGCCAAATGCTGCTTATACATTTTGCTGACCTTAGAATCGAAGTCAAAAAGCGCCGATTCAGGATCAGAGCAGTCAGCAATATCTTCTAGTTCTTCGCGCAGTTCCATTTGTTCCATCAGGAACATCGGATCTTGCATGGTTTGTTGCTCACCACGGATTTCCACTCCCTGCTCTGCCAAGATGTACTCCGCACGAGAGATAGGATGTTTGAGGACTTGGTACGCATCGTTAATTTGCGCAGCCTTTTGCACCGACATCAAGCGGTCTCGCTCAGAGGCGGTAGCAAAGTTGTCCGGGTGGAAGCGCTTTTGTAGTTCTCGGAACTTAGAAGAAAGAAGGCTACCATCCAGCTGAAACTGACTTGGTAGCCCAAATAATTCAAAGTGATTCATTAAGATCGGGTCCTAGTAAAGCCTTCCGGACTCGCTTGCCCAGAAGGACAATCAATTAGACGTTGAAGCTTTCACCACAACCACATTCACTTTTTGCATTAGGGTTGTTGAATTCAAAACCTTCATTCAACCCTTCTTTCACGTAATCCAATTCGGTACCGTCTAAGTACACCAAGCTTTTCTTGTCGATGATGATTTTCACGCCTGAGAAATCAAACACTTCATCTTCTTCGTTTAGCTCGTCAACAAACTCAAGTACGTAAGCCATGCCGGAACAACCTGTCGTCTTCACTCCAAGACGTAAACCGATACCTTTGCCTCGGTTATCTAGGAATGCTTTTACGCGACTTGCCGCTGTTTCTGTCATTGTGATGGCCATACTGCACCTTAGTCTGTCTAAATTACGATTGGAATGGGAGCGTTAAAGGCTCCCATTATATTACGGAATAATTATTCTTGGTGTTTTTTCTTGTAGTCAGCAACCGCTGCTTTGATTGCGTCTTCAGCAAGAATTGAACAGTGAACTTTCACAGGTGGAAGTTCTAGCTCTTCTGCAATTTCAGAGTTCTTAATTGCAGCCGCTTCATCAATTGATTTGCCTTTTACCCACTCTGTTACTAGTGAGCTTGACGCGATTGCACTACCACAACCGTAAGTTTTGAACTTCGCATCTTCGATGATACCTTCCGGTGTCACTTTGATTTGCAGTTTCATTACGTCACCACAAGCTGGAGCGCCAACCATGCCGCTACCTACTGATGGGTCTTCTTTGTCAAATGAACCAACGTTACGCGGGTTCTCGTAGTGATCAATTACTTTTTCGCTGTATGCCATGATAAATTACCTCGAATCCTCTATTCAGTCCGTGAGATTAATGGTGAGCCCATTCAACAGTGCTCAGATCAACCCCTTCCTTGTACATATCCCATAGAGGAGACATGTCGCGTAGCTTAGTCACTGCAACGCGGATTTGTTCAATTGCGTAATCAATTTCTTCTTCAGTGGTAAAACGACCGAATGAGAAACGAACCGAGCTGTGAGCCAACTCATCATCCATGCCTAGGGCACGAAGTACGTAAGAAGGCTCTAGACTCGCAGAAGTACATGCACTACCTGAAGATACCGCTAGATCTTTTAGCGACATCAGCAGAGATTCACCTTCTACGAAAGCAAAACTGATGTTTAGGTTTTGTGGTACACGCTGCTCTAGGTCACCGTTCACTGTGACCGCTTCAAGGTCTTTCACACCATTAAGAAGGCGGTTACGAAGTGCTAGTGCGTGGTCGTAATCTTTCTGCATCTCTTCTTTTGCAATGCGGAAAGCTTCCCCCATACCTACGATTTGGTGAGTTGCTAACGTACCAGAACGGAAACCACGCTCATGGCCGCCACCGTGCATTTGTGCTTCAAGGCGGATACGAGGTTTACGACGTACGTAAAGTGCACCGATACCTTTTGGACCGTAGACTTTGTGTGCTGACAATGAAATCAAATCAACTTTCATTTCTTGAACGTCGATTGGCAATTTACCAGCAGACTGAGCTGCATCCACGTGGAACACGATCTTGCGCTCACGACATAGTTCGCCGATTGCTGCGATGTCTTGAATTACACCAATTTCGTTGTTTACGTGCATAATAGACACAAGCACTGTGTCATCGCGCATTGCCGCTTTCAGCTTCTCAAGATCGATAAGGCCATTTGATTCAGGCTCTAGGTAAGTCACTTCAAAGCCTTCGCGCTCTAGCTGACGACATGGGTCAAGCACCGCTTTATGCTCTGTTTTACAAGTGATTACGTGCTTGCCTTTTTTCGAGTAAAAGTGCGCAGCACCTTTAATCGCAAGGTTGTCAGACTCTGTCGCACCAGATGTGAATACGATTTCGCGAGGATCTGCATTTAGAAGGTCAGCAATTTGCTCACGAGCAGTATCTACCGCTTCTTCTGCCTGCCAGCCGTAACGGTGCGAACGTGAAGCTGGGTTGCCAAATGTGCCATCCATTGTCATGTACTGAACCATTTTTTCAGCAACACGTGGATCAACTGGACATGTAGCGGAATAATCAAGATAAATCGGCAGTTTCATTCTCTACTCCAATGTAAAATGCTGACCGCTAAGAGCGGACGTTTACACCGATGGGCGCGGCGGTTGTATTTTTGTTTGAAAGCCCATGAGTTACCGCCAGATCAATATCCTGACGATCAGAAATTTCTAGCACTTCATTGTCTGTCATCAACTCACCAAGAGTGATGTTATTCAAGAAGTCACTAATGCGAGAACTTAGGTCACGCCATAGCGTATGAGTTAAGCAACGAGTCCCGCCTTGGCAATCTCCTTTGCCCTGACATTTGGTTGCGTCAACTGACTCATCAACGGCCGCAATCACAGTACCGATAGCGATACTATGTGCGTCGGCACCAAGTCGGTAACCACCACCAGGACCACGAACGCTGGCAACGAGACCTGCTTTACGCAATTTAGAAAAAAGCTGCTCTAAGTAAGAGAGCGAGATCCCCTGACGTTCTGAAATATCAGCAAGAGGTACAGGGTTTTGTTGCGAATGCAGTGCCACATCCAGCATGGCTGTCACCGCATATCTTCCTTTAGATGTAAGTTTCATACCACACCGTATCCACATGGTTTGTAATGGTTAAGATTTTTCCATACCCGAGTAAAATGGTCAAGTATTTATTTGACTAAATTACTCAGGTATTCATCCTTACACCTAAAAAGGTTATTCTTTATTCAGAGCTTCTTTTCAATTGAGGTCAAAATACCGCGAAGAATATTCAACTCTTGAGTCTCTGGTCGTGCTCGAGAGAAAAGACGACGCAATTTATTCATCACCTGGCCAGGTTGTTCTTTGTTTATAAACTGGGTCTCTACGATGACCTTTTCAAGATGGTCAAAGAACATTTCTAGCTCTTTATGACGAGGATACTCTTCGACTTCAACTGGTGAGAATTGTTTCTGCTCAAGATTAAGATGAGCAACACGAACTTCATAGCTTAGCGTTTGAACCGCCATCGCTAAGTTCAAGGAACTGTATTCAGGGTTAGCAGGAATGCATACATGATAGTGGCACTTTTGTAGCTCTTCGTTAGTTAGGCCTGTTCTTTCACGCCCAAACACTAAAGCTACCGGATGTTTTTGGCCTTCAACTGCAAACTTTTCACCACATTCACGTGGCTCAAGCATTGGCCATTCTAATGTGCGAGAGCGAGCACTTGAACCGACCACAAGACCACAGTCTTCAATAGCTTCTTCCAGTGTGCTTACGACTTGAGCATTCTGAGCGATATCAGCGGCACCAGCGGCCAGTGCTAGCGTTTGTTCATCCACTTCACATTGTGGATCGACCAATACAAGTTGGCTTAAACCCATCACTTTCATTGCTCGGGCTGCTGAGCCAATATTGCCAGAATGTGAGGTGCCTACGAGTACGACTTTTACTTGATCCAACATCTATGATTGCTACCTAAATTAAAACCGCAGGATGTTACCATAGTTTTTTAACACACCCTAGGGAGAAGCTGACTTCTATTCGCATTCTCATCAATTGTTGTGTTGTATGACGCGATATCAAAGATGACACCATTCATTAACGTCTAAAAAATAACCACTTCCTTTTTCGTTTATCTTTGGTATACTCGCCGCCGCTTTTATTCGTTCTTTAACATCCGTTGGGAAATTTGTATGCATCCAATGCTAAACATTGCTATTCGCGCTGCGCGAAAAGCAGGCAATCATATTGCTAAATCATTAGAAAACACTGATAAAGTAGAATCTACACTTAAAGGCACTAATGACTTTGTCACTAACGTAGACAAAGAAGCAGAATACATCATCATCGATACTATCAAGCAGTCTTACCCAGAGCACTGCATCGTTGCTGAAGAACAAGGTCTTATCGAAGGTAAAGATAAAGACGTACAATGGATCATCGACCCACTGGATGGCACTACTAACTTTGTAAAAGGTTACCCACACTTCGCGGTTTCTATCGCTGTTCGTATCAAAGGCAAAACTGAAGTTGCTTGTGTTTACGACCCAATGCAAAACGAACTATTTACTGCACAACGCGGTGCTGGTGCTCAGCTAAACAGTGCACGTATTCGTGTTACTCCGCTGAAAGACCTTCAAGGTACTGTTCTAGCAACAGGTTTCCCATTCAAGCAGAAGCAACACTCAGAGTCTTACATTAAGATCGTTGGTTCTCTATTCACTGAATGTGCTGACTTCCGTCGTAGCGGCTCTGCTGCTCTTGACCTATGTTACGTGGCTGCTGGCCGTGTTGATGGTTACTTCGAGCTAGGTCTAAAACCTTGGGATATGGCTGCAGGTGAGCTTATTGCTCGTGAAGCTGGCGCAATCCTAACTGACTTTGCTGGCGGCACTGAGTACATGAAGTCTGGTAACATTGTTGCTTCAAGCGCTCGTGGCGTGAAATCTATGCTTAAGCATATTCGCGAAAATGGTAACAGCGCGATCCTTAAGTAAGATTTAAAAGTCAATTTAGCCCGTCACGCTGATGACTTTAAGAAGCCCCGCTCAACGAGCGGGGCTTTTTTGTATCCAAACCCACATTGTTTAGATTCTAAAAACTTGGGCTACTTGGGCTACTTGGGCTACTTGGGCTAGAATATAAAAACTTGATGGCCGCAAAACACTCTACTTCTTTGCTCAAAGTCTAGATACAAAAAACCGCTGAGAGTTCAGCGGTTTTTGTTTTCGATTCTCAATCAGCCTTATGGCATCTCGTCGAATTCTGCGCCTTCTTTTTCTACTTGCGGTGGCATCAAGTGCTCTTTCTGGATACCCAGTTTTAGAGCAAGTGCAGATGCTACGTAGATAGAAGAGTAAGTACCAACCGTGATACCTAACAACAGTGCCGTTGCAAAACCGTGGATCATTGCCCCGCCCTGTACAAACAGTGCAATAACTACAAACAACGTTGTACCAGAAGTAATCAACGTACGGCTCAATGTTTGTGTAATCGAAGCATCCATGATGTCCGCAGGATCACCTTTACGCATCTTGCGGAAATTTTCACGAATACGGTCGAATACTACGATGGTATCGTTGAGCGAGTAACCAACAACCGTTAGCAACGCAGCCACGATAGTTAGGTCCACTTCAATCTGTAGGAATGAGAATACACCCAGCGTGATAATAATATCGTGCGCCAACGCCATTACAGCACCAGCTGCTAGACGCCATTCAAATCGCATTGATACGTAAATCAGGATACAGATGAGCGACACAAGGATCGCCAGACCGCCCGCTTCAGTTAGTTCATCACCAACGTTTGGACCAACAAACTCGATACGGCGCATTTCTACGCTTTCACCAGTACCTTCTTTGATCGCACCGATGATTTGGTTACCTAGCGTTTCGCCAGAAACGTCGTCACGAGGACGAAGACGCACCATCACATCGCGAGCACTACCAAAGTTCTGTACTGTCGCATCTCCGAAACCTTTTGCATCAAGTGCTGTACGGATTTCTTCAAGGTTAGCTGGTTTTTCAAAGCCAACTTCGATTAGCGTACCGCCCGTGAAGTCTAGACCCCAGTTCAGCCATTTGGTTGATAATGTGAAGATAGAAGCGGCAATCATAAAGATTGAGAATACGAACGCCACTTTTGACCAACGCATAAAGCCGATCGACTTCTCTGCTTTTAGAATTTGAAACATATTAATTCCCAGCCTTAGATCGACAATTTATCAACGCGTTTGCCACCGTACAGTAGGTTCACGATACAACGTGTACCAATGATGGCGGTGAACATTGAAGTTAAGATACCGATAGATAGAGTAACTGCGAAACCTTTCACTGCACCTGTACCAACAGCAAACAGAATGATTGCAGTGATAAGCGTCGTGATGTTCGCATCGGCAATGGTACTAAATGCGTTGGCGTAACCTTGGTGAATCGCTTGTTGTGGACTACGTCCATCTCGCAACTCTTCACGGATACGTTCAAAGATCAGTACGTTAGCATCGACGGCCATACCCACAGTCAATACGATACCGGCAATACCTGGCAGCGTCATCGTTGCCCCTGGAATCATCGACATCACACCAATGATCAACACTAAGTTAGCCATCAACGCAATATTGGCAATCAGACCAAAGCCGCGGTAGTAAAGCAGAGTAAATAGCATTACAGCTACCATACCCCAAACACACGCTTGGATACCCATGTCGATGTTTTGCTGACCCATTGACGGACCAATGGTACGTTCTTCAACGATAGAGATCGGTGCGATAAGTGCACCTGCACGTAATAGAAGTGCGAGGTTGTGCGCTTCAGCAGCAGAGTCGATACCTGTAATACGGAAGTTACGGCCAAGTGCAGATTGAATCGTTGCTTGGTTAATCACTTCTTCGTGCTTAGTCAGGATAACTTTGCCTTCAGGCGTTTTACGACCGCTGTCTTTGTACTCAGCAAACACGGTAGCCATTAACTTACCAATGTTTTTCTTCGAGAACGCCGACATCTTGTTACCACCCTCGCTGTCTAGCGAGATGTTAACTTGAGGGCGACCGTATTCATCCACACTAGAACTTGCATCCGTGATGCTAGCGCCGCTTAGGATGACACGCTTTTTAAGTACAACAGGACGACCATCGCGATCTTGTTTGATTTCACTGCCCGCAGGTGCACGGCCATTCGCCGCCGCTGCTAAATCAGCTTTATCATCAACTTCACGGAATTCAAGGGTTGCCGTAGCACCGAGAATTTCTTTCGCACGAGCAGTATCTTGAACACCTGGCAGCTCAACAACGATGCGGCTAGCGCCTTGACGTTGCACAAGCGGCTCAGCAACACCCAGCTCGTTTACACGGTTACGTAGAATCGTGATGTTTTGTTCTACAGCGTAGTTACGAATCTCTTGCAAACGTTGCTCAGTAAAAGTGGCGATAAGAGCGTAACGACCATTCGAATCAGACTCGACAAAGTTCATGTCAGGATGATTCTTCGTTAGCGTGCGCTTCGCTTCAGCCAGTTGCTCTTCGTCACGTAGCAGTACTTCCACCCCTTCTTTGCCAGAAGGACGGATTGCACGGTAACGAATCTTAGCGTCACGAAGTTCACTACGGAAAGCTTCCTCTTGTTGACCAACAAGCTTTTCCATTGCTGCGTCCATATCCACTTCCATCAAGAAGTGAACACCACCACGTAGGTCAAGACCTAGTTTAAGTGGCGACGCACCAATTGCTTCTAGCCAATCTGGAGTAGAAGGAGCAAGGTTAAGTGCAACAATTTTGTCTTTGCCAAGCGCTTCGCTGATGACATCACGCGCACTAATTTGAGTATCAGTGTCGTTGAAACGAACAAGAATTGATCCATTCTCGAGAGCAATGGATTTATGAGAGAGATGCTCTTTATCAAGAGCAGTGGTGACAGCATCCAGCGTTGACATATCTACAGAGGCGCCACGCGCCCCTGTAACTTGAATAGCCGGATCTTCACCGTAGATATTTGGAAGTGCATACAATGCAGCGGTGATGATGGCAAAAAACACCATCAAGTACTTCCATAATGGGTAACGGTTTAGCACAGCGAGGACCCTTTAGCTGTTTTATAGAGACTTAAGCGTACCTTTTGGCAGCACTGCAGTGATGAAGTCTTTCTTGATTACAACTTCATTGTTCGCATTAAGCTCAATTGAAATGTAGTCGTTGTCTTCAGCGATTTTAGTGATTTTACCCACTAGACCGCCGCTGGTCAGAACTTCGTCACCTTTGCCCATAGAAGACATTAGGTTCTTGTGTTCTTTAACACGTTTCGCTTGTGGGCGGTAAATCATGAAGTAGAAAATCACTGCGAACATGCCAAGCATGATTAGCATTTCGAAACCACCGCCAGCTGGCGCGCCTTCTGCTGCTGCGTGAGCCTGAGAAATAAACATTAAAACATCCTCATTATATTTTATTGATAATCCAACAAGTTGGGCTTTCGCAATTTAGATTCAAGTCTGAGAGTGACTAATAGAGATCGCTCTCTCAAAAATAACGTGCGTTAGCCTACTTTATTAGCAAAAGCCTCTGGCGACATGCCAAAGGCTTTAATTCTTTTAAGCTTTGCTTAGTGGTGGCACTTCGCGGTCACGACGAGCGTAAAACTCTTGAACAAACTCATCGAAACGGTCTTCATCAATCGCCTTGCGAATGCTTTCCATCAGACGCTGGTAGTAACGCAGGTTGTGGATCGTATTCAGACGAGCACCTAGAATTTCGTTACAACGCTCTAGGTGGTGAAGGTACGACTTGCTGTAGTTCTGACAAGTGTAACAGTCACAATGCGGATCTAACGGCGTTGTATCCGTTTTATGTTTCGCATTACGGATCTTGATCACACCACCAGTCACAAATAGGTGACCGTTACGTGCGTTACGCGTAGGCATTACACAGTCAAACATGTCGATACCGCGACGAACGCCTTCTACCAAGTCTTCCGGTTTACCTACGCCCATTAGGTAGCGTGGCTTATCTTCTGGAAGTTGTGGACAAGTGTGCTCAAGAATACGGTGCATGTCTTCTTTTGGCTCACCAACTGCCAAACCACCCACAGCGTAGCCGTCAAAACCGATCTCAGTTAGGCCTTTTACCGATACATCACGAAGGTCTTCGTAAACACCACCTTGAACAATACCAAATAGGTTGTTCGGGTTTTCTAGCTTATCGAAGTGATCACGTGAGCGTTGAGCCCAACGTAGCGACATTTCCATCGATTTTTTCGCTTCGTTATGTGTCGCAGGGTATGGCGTACACTCGTCGAAAATCATTACGATGTCAGAGCCTAGATCTTTTTGAATTTCCATCGACTTTTCTGCATCCATGAAAATCTTGTCGCCATTCACAGGGTTACGGAAGTGAACACCTTTCTCTGTGATAGTACGCATCTTACCTAGGCTGAATACTTGGAAACCGCCTGAATCGGTAAGAATAGGACCGTGCCAGTTCATGAAATCGTGCAGGTCACCGTGCATTTTCATCACTTCTTGACCAGGACGCAGCCACAAGTGGAACGTGTTGCCTAGCAGAATTTCTGCCCCTGTGCCTTTTACTTCTTCTGGTGTCATGCCTTTAACCGTACCGTAGGTACCGACTGGCATGAACGCTGGAGTTTGGACAGTGCCGCGTTCGAAAGTCAGTTGACCACGACGCGCATTACCGTTTTTCTTCTTAAGATCGAATTTTAATTTCACGATGCCTCCGAATGTCAGAGAAACAGTCTGACTGAGTGTTTAGGGCTCTGCCCTACTTAAGGAGCGGTCGCTTTTCCTTGCGAGAGACAAAGCAATGAATGCTTTATTTCCTAGCTTACTGCTAGCACTCGTAAATCTTATTTTTTACTAAATCGTTTTCTTTTTGATGAACATTGAGTCACCGTACGAGAAGAAGCGGTATTTGTTTTCCACCGCATGCTTGTAAGCATTCATGGTGTTCTCGTAGCCAGCAAACGCACTCACCAACATGATCAATGTTGATTCTGGTAAGTGGAAGTTCGTGATCAAGCAATCCACCAGCTGGTATTCGTAACCAGGGTAGATAAAAATTTCAGTATCGCCGAAGAATGGAACCAATTCTGAGCCTTTCTTCAACGCATCTTGCGCTGCACTTTCGAGTGAACGTACTGATGTTGTACCCACTGCGATGATGCGACCACCGCGAGCTTTGGTTGCATTGATGGCATCCACCACTTCTTGCGGTACTTCTACATACTCTGCATGCATGTGGTGATCGTTGATGTTATCCACTTTTACTGGTTGGAACGTACCTGCACCGACGTGTAGTGTAACGTAAGCAAACTCAGCGCCTTTGGCTTTGATCTTATCTAAAAGAACGTCATCAAAGTGCAGGCCAGCTGTAGGTGCTGCTACTGCGCCTGGTTTTTGGTTATATACGGTTTGGTAACGCTCTTTATCTGCGTCTTCATCTGGGCGGTCAATGTATGGAGGAAGTGGCATGTGGCCAATTTCTTCAAGGATTTCTAATACCGTCTTATCAGAGTTAAATTTCAGTTCGAATAGGGCGTCGTGACGAGCCACCATTTCCGCTGAGTATTCGTCATTCTCGCCCACAATAATAGTAGTGCCTGGTTTTGGTGATTTAGAGCAGCGAACGTGCGCAAGGATGCTGTTCTCATCTAGCATGCGCTCCACTAGCACCTCTAACTTACCGCCAGATTCTTTACGACCAAACATACGCGCTGGAATAACGCGGGTATTATTGAAAACCACTAAGTCACCAGCTTGAACTTGGTTTAACACATCGGTAAATGTGCCATCTATAAGCTCGCCAGTATTGCCGTCCATTTGTAGCAGTCGGCTTGCGGTACGCTCTGGTTGAGGGTAACGAGCGATGAGTTCATCTGGAAGGTCGAAATGGAAATCTGATACTTGCATGTTACTTGTCTTATATATTGGTCAAATCACGTCAAAGAAGACGATTAAATTGCGACGAGTTTTTCGCAGCAGACTAGTATATGTTTACATGCTGCAATAGCAAGCAAATCCCCAGAATATCGCTGTAAAAGCCATGGTGAAGAGTGTAATAAAACATGAAAATCCGCGATCACTTGGCAATATTCTTACATGGCGTAAGGACATTCATTTTGACGACGCACTCATCGTCATTTATACAGCGCCAACCTAACAATAAAACGAGCAGCGACGTGCGCTGCTCGTTTCTTTCAACATCGTTAACGTGATTAAGCTTCGCGTCTGCGCCACCATGCTAAAGGAGCGAACAGAGCCAACAACCAGAGATTTAGACTGCCGCCATCGTCATCGGAACCTTTGAAATCACAATTATTGGTTGCGATACCATCGTGACACTCTTTGCCCGCTTCTTCTCTAGCATTGATGATAAAATTTGGTTCAGTGATGTAACGGTTTGGTGGTGTGTCGGCAGTAATGTAAGACTGAACCCAATCGTAGTAGTTACTGACCTTCGTATAAAAACTTGGAATGGTCAGCGAGCCACAAGTCGGCAATACCAAAGGACCACCACTCACGACCCCAATTTGCTTGCCTGTCGCAATGTCCAGCAGCGGGCCACCGCTGTCCCCTTTACAAGCAGAGTTACCATATTGAGTGCTGCTGCTTGGCTCTAAAATCCTATTGAATGTGGGCACTGTACAGATCTTAGTCGCGTTGGTTCTAGAGTTAATCAACCCCGGATAGCTATTGCCAATTTCCAGACGCTCATAACACTTGTCTATCGGAAGAAAACCGATCTGAGTGGTTTGTAACAAAGGAGAAGCCTCCGATGCCATTGGCGTTGTTGTTCCCCATCCATACACCTGAACATTTTCAGTTCGCTGGTTGGTGTCGTAGTTATCGTTCCAATCCGCCGCTAATCGAGCCTCAATGCTGATCATGTCTTCTTTCGTGGCGAGGTCAGCCACATTCACCCCAGTAACTGGGCGAGTAAGGTAAAGCAGCGCAATGTCATTATCGAGCGCCGTTTGAATAGGCTTCACATTCCCCTTGCTGTCAACATCCGCTTTCGAGATACGAGTGTAGTTTGGATGCACGACGACATGCGAAACGGTGTAGTAGTTGTCGATACTCGTATCGTGAAGACTATGTACACGAGCAGTGATAGACAGTTCACCCGGTTGGGTAACGTAATAGCTCGCTTCGTTCGAACCTTGCCCCATTACGACACAGTGGGCCGCAGTCATTACCCACTGGTCAGTGACCATAGTGCCGCCACAGTTTTGAAATTCCGCCATGTTACTGGCTCGAATCGCAACGCGATCTGCAGGGTTTGACTCCACACTGCCCAAAACGATGGCCTGAGCGGATTGGACACTCATTGCAGCAGCCATCAGTGCAAATAATTTTTTGTACATAATCGTCTTCAATTTGGTAAGCCTGAGCGTATCTTCTTCGAGAGACGAATCTTGGAAAATCCAACGAATAAAAATGTGCGATTCAATTCATTGGATTACCTTGGGTACACATTCAATATCAATCAAAAATGCCAACTGACTCGCACGCAAACCGACTTATTCAAACTAATAAAAACATCGATAACACACAGATTACGCAGTAAAAAAGAGGTGCAAGAGCATTGTGCTATTTAATTGATGAAAAACGAGTTGGCTCCCAGATATACGGCAAAATATTCTCTATATTTAAAGAAAGGACAATGCCGCTGGAGGTCTCTATGATCAAGGTTGAAGACATGATGACTCGCAACCCTCATACCTTGCTACGCACGCATACCTTGCGCGATGCAAAGAGCATGATGGACGCGTTGGATATTCGACATATTCCGGTTGTTGACGCCAATCATCACTTACAAGGCTTGGTGACTCAACGTGATATTCTTGCTGCTCAAGAATCCTGTTTGCACCCAGATGACGCTGAACAATCTTTTACCCTCGATACGCCTCTCTACGAAATGATGCACACTAACATCATGACTGCAGAGCCAAGAGCGGGTCTAAAAGAGAGCGCCATTTACATGCAAAAGCACAAAGTGGGCTGCTTGCCTATCGTGCATAAAGGGCATCTGGTTGGAATCATTACTGACACGGACTTCGTTACGATCGCGATCAACTTGCTTGAACTGCAAGAAGAGGTTGAGCCGGAAGAAATTGAACCGGATGAAGAAGCGTTATAAAGACGAAAAAAGAGCGGCCGGGATGCCGCTCAAAATATGCCATTACTGACGCTGATTAAGGAAGTGTTGCAGTGCCAATTAGAATTGGTCTTCTTCGGTCGAACCGGTAAGCGCAGTGACAGATGAGTTACCACCTTGGATGGTGTTCGTCATTCTATCGAAGTAACCTGTACCCACTTCTTGTTGGTGAGCCACAAAGGTGTAGCCTTTCTCTGCTGCTTGGAATTCAGGACGTTGAACTTTCTCAACGTAATGACGCATACCTTCACCTTGCGCATAAGCGTGTGCCAATTCAAACATGTTAAACCACATGTTGTGGATACCCGCTAGCGTGATGAACTGGTACTTGTAACCCATGTCTGAAAGCTCTTGCTGGAACTTCGCAATGGTTTCTGCATCGAGATTTTTCTCCCAGTTAAACGATGGCGAACAGTTGTATGCCAGCAGCTGATCTGGATACTCAGCATGAATCGCTTCTGCGAACTTACGCGCCTCTTCTAGACATGGCGTCGCAGTTTCACACCAAATCAAGTCTGCATATGGTGCGTAAGCCAAACCGCGAGAAATCGCTTGGTCGATACCTGCACGTACACGGTAGAAGCCTTCTTGAGTACGCTCACCTTCAATAAAGTCTTTATCGTATGGGTCGCAATCTGAAGTTAGCAGGTCTGCCGCGTTCGCATCAGTACGTGCAATAACTAGCGTTGTTGTGCCAGAAACGTCTGCAGCAAGACGCGCAGCTACCAGTTTTTGTACCGCTTCTTGAGTCGGAACCAGTACTTTACCGCCCATGTGACCACATTTTTTAACCGAAGCGAGTTGGTCTTCAAAGTGAACACCAGCGGCACCGGCTTCGATCATCGACTTCATCAGTTCGTATGCGTTTAGCACGCCACCAAAGCCCGCCTCTGCGTCCGCTACGATTGGTAGGAAGTAATCAATACCACCTTCATCTTCAGGAGACTTGCCATTCGCCCACTGAATTTGGTCAGCACGACGGAAAGAGTTGTTGATGCGCTTAACCACTGAAGGCACTGAGTCCACTGGGTATAGCGACTGATCCGGGTACATAGTCGATGCAGTGTTATTATCTGCCGCTACCTGCCAGCCTGATAGGTAAATCGCTTCGATACCCGCTTTCGCTTGTTGTACGGCTTGACCACCTGTCAGTGCACCAAGACAGTTTACATAACCTTTTTTCGCACTGCCGTTAACCAGTGACCACAGCTTATCAGCACCACGTTGTGCGATTGTATTTGCTGGTACCATCGAGCCACGCAGTTCTACGACTTCTTCTGCAGTATACGTACGCTTTACGTTTTTCCAGCGTGGATTCGTTGCCCAGTCTTTTTCCAGAGCTTCAATTTGTTGGCGGCGAGTCAATGTCATTGGTCTATCCCTCTTTATTATTTGCACTTTTGTTTGTGCGTTGAGTTTCCGTTCTCAGGCAGTACATCCCCATCTGCCTCGAAAGTTTTCACGTTATTGGTATTACAGTTAAGAATTCTTAGTCCAGGTAGTCATAACCAGGGACGGTTAAGAAGTTGGTTAGCTCATCGCTAGTTGTTAGCTTCGCCATCAATTGTGCGGCTTCTTCAAAACGCCCGGCTTGATAACGTTCTTCGCCCACTTCTTGTTTCACTACTTCTTCTTCTTCTTGCAAGTAGGTTTCGAACAGTGCTTTTGTCACCTGTTGACCATTGTCGAGTGACTTACCGTGCTGAATCCATTGCCAGATTGAGGCGCGAGAAATCTCAGCAGTCGCAGCATCTTCCATTAATCCGTAGATTGGTACACAGCCGTTTCCAGAAATCCAAGCTTCGATGTATTGCAGCGCAACGCGAATGTTGTGGCGCATGCCTTCTTCTGTACGTTCACCGTCACACGGTTCTAGCAACTCGGCTGCGGTAATTGGCGCATCTTCGGAGCGACTAACATCTAGTTGATTTGTTCGCTCTCCAAGTGCCGCACTGAATACTTCCATAGCAGTATCGGCGAGACCCGGGTGAGCAACCCACGTACCGTCGTGACCGTTATTCGCCTCAAGTGATTTATCGTTGTGAATTTTATCCAACACTTTCTGGTTTTCTTGCGGGTCTTTCGCGGGAATAAAGGCGGCCATTCCTCCCATCGCGAAAGCACCACGCTTGTGACAAGTACGAACCAACAAACGCGAATAGGCGTTCAAAAATGGTTTGTCCATGGTGACGACTTGGCGATCCGGCAGAACACGATCTGGGTGTTTCTTCAATGTTTTGATGTAACTGAAAATGTAATCCCAACGACCACAATTCAGCCCTACGATATGCTCTTTAAGTGAGAACAAAATCTCATCCATCTCAAACACAGCTGGTAACGTTTCGATCAGCACGGTCGCTTTGATCGTGCCAGTCTCTAAACCAAAATATTCTTCTGTGAAATGGAACACTTCACTCCACCACTTCGCCTCATGATGAGACTGCAGTTTAGGAAGATAGAAATATGGACCGCTGCCTTTTTGAAGCAATGCTTTGTGGTTATTGTAGAAATACAGTGCAAAATCAAAAAGCGCGCCTGGAATGATCTGACCGTGCCACGTCACGTGTTTTTCTTTTAAGTGAAGGCCGCGAACACGGCAGATCAACACCGCTGGGTCGTCCACCAGCTGATAATGCTTGCCATTGCTAGGGTTGGTGTAGCTAATGTTGCCATTAACGGCATCTCGCAAGTTAACTTGACCATCGAGAACCTTGTCCCAAGCTGGCGACATAGAGTCTTCGAAATCCGCCATGAATACTTTTACATTTGCATTCAAAGCGTTGATCACCATTTTGCGATCCGTTGGGCCTGTAATCTCAACACGGCGATCTTGTAGATCCTGAGGAATACCTAAGATCTTCCAGCTACCTTCACGAATATCTTGTGTGTCAGGCAGGAAGTCTGGCAACTCCCCAGCGTCGATGCGTGCTTGCTTTTCTTCTCTCGCTTCCAACAACTCTTCAACACGCCCAGCAAATTTTTCACACAGCAGAGATAAAAAGGTTTGGGCTTCAACAGGGAAAATAGCTTGATGCTCCGGAGCAAGTGCTCCAGTCACCTCAAGCATGCCTTGGGTTTGCTGTGATGGTGGTGTTTTTTGTTCTGTCTGAGCAAGCATAATCATTCATCCTTAACGTGCTTTATCTATCTTGGGCAGTCAGCGTAAAGCTACATTTGTAAGTTATGAACAACAAAATACATCCTTTAACTTTGTGTTCAATCTGTGTGGCCGTGTTCATAGATTGCTTAAGCCTGAGTGCTTTTTCAATCTAGACATAAGTCTTAGCAGCCTTTAAATAAGCTATATCAACAAAGGGTTTAACGAAACCCCCTAGACAAACAAAACACAAAATTCGAAGTTTTATTCGGCACCAAACAAAGCACTGATTTTGGATGCCAATTTGTAAGTTATTACGTAATTAAATTACATTAAATTTTGCAATGAAATATGATTTAAAACAGGTGTATGAATATAGAGGCAAGCGAGAAAACCTTGTACTCATAAGGTCTAGCGTAAGGAATTTAAACGGAGGTTAAACATAATGCGTAGCCAATTGTGTAAAATTAACATTGTGAAATTTCACAATTTTATGAAAGCTTCACGAAAATAAAGCTGTGAAATTTTACAAGTCAAAGTTCACCGACAGAATAAAATACTAGAAAGCGCACCGTTTCCAGTGCGCTTTTAGAGAAATAGTGAGGAAGTAAAGGCTAATACTAATAGCTAAAGCAGTTCGGAAACCACATCTGCAAGTTGGTTAAAAGTGTTTGTTCTTGATGAACTAGGGCGCCAAACCAAACCAATTTCGCGATACGCTTGCTGGCCAGGAGGGTCGATCACCACCAAATTTTGGTTGTGTAACAAGCCGTGTTCGATTGCCATTTGAGGAATAAAAGTGGTACCTAAGCCGTTCGCGACCATCTGCACCAAGGTATGTAAGCTGGTTGCCGTAAACGGGTTAATTTTCTCTTTATCGGTCAGCTTACAAGCGGAAACTGCATGTTCAGTTAAACAATGCTCTTTCTCTAATAGGAACACCGACTCATCCGGCAGATCGTCATAACGGATCGGTACAGGAATCGAATCGACTTGGTTTGCACTGATCACCATACGGAACGGATCTTTGCCGACGACGCGACTCTCCATACCATCGATTTCAACTGGCAACGCTAAGATCAGTACATCTAACTCACCATGACGCAGCGCTTGCAACAAATTGGTGGTGGTGTCTTCTCTTAATAGAAGGTTTAGCTGAGGGAATCGATAATTCACCTCTTGGACGAGGTCACACAATAAGAACGGTGCAATCGTCGGAATACACCCAACCTTCAACTGGCCTTTCATATCATCGCCCTGACATAATCGGCCAAGTTCTACTAAATCTTGTCCTTTGGCCAATAGCTCTCGACCTTGCTTTACGACCATTTCTCCCGTCTGGGTAAAAACCAACGGGCTTTTCTTGTCTTTCTTTTCGTAAAGCGGACAACCGATCAACTCTTCAAGATTCTGAATCCCTTTACTTAACGTTGATTGACTGACAAAGCAGCGTTCTGCTGCCTCGCTAAAATGTCGAGTTTCATGCAGTGTCACTAAATAATGTAACTGCTTCAGACTGGGCCATTTATTCATAATTGTATTTGTATCTACCGCTGTTCCAGTGATCGAGTTAATAGTTTTGTTGTTATCGCTTTTTTCGATTAACTCAATCTATTTATTTCGCTTTTTTCAATACTACAATCTGTACTATAGTTTGTCTCGAACAAACACGGACCAAACCGACATTACTGTATTCGGTTTGGAACTAACCATACTTTTTAGGAGCAAAAAAATGGTACTAGTAGGTCGTCAAGCCCCTGATTTTACTGCAGCAGCTGTTCTAGGTAACGGTGAAATCGTTGAAAACTTCAACTTTGCAGAGTTCACTAAAGGTAAGAAAGCAGTAGTTTTCTTCTACCCACTAGATTTCACTTTCGTTTGCCCATCTGAGCTAATTGCATTCGACAACCGTCTAGCTGATTTCCAAGCTAAAGGTGTTGAAGTTATCGGTGTTTCTATCGACTCTCAGTTCTCTCACAACGCATGGCGTAACACTGCTATCGAAGATGGCGGTATCGGTCAAGTTAAGTACCCACTAGTTGCTGACGTTAAGCATGAAATCTGTAAAGCTTACGACGTTGAGCACCCAGAAGCAGGTGTTGCTTTCCGTGGTTCTTTCCTAATCGACGAAGAAGGCGTTGTACGTCACCAAGTAGTTAACGACCTACCTCTAGGCCGTAACATCGACGAAATGCTACGTATGGTTGATGCTCTAAACTTCCACCAGAAGCACGGCGAAGTATGTCCTGCACAATGGGAAGAAGGCAAAGCAGGTATGGACGCATCTCCAAAAGGTGTTGCAGCGTTCCTATCTGAGCACGCAGCTGACCTAGGCAAAAAATAATAGACCTTCACCCAAGCTCAACGGGTGTGATGGTTGGATGTATATATAAAGCAAAAAGCTATAGCGGGAAAACCGCAAACGCCAATCAGTCTAAGTAAAGTCCTATCGAAGCCCAGAGTATATGCTCTGGGCTTTCTTTTATCTTCAATAAATGTGCTCAAATGAGGTAACACCTAGGCGAAAACTTTACCTCTATTTCCCATCGACATCATACAGATTCTGCCTGTTGGCCCTGCTAATATCTTTGCCATAACACTTACTGTAACGTTAGTAGGATGAATCAAAGTGGTTACTCATCTAGAAGTCTGTATTGATAATATTGAATCTCTTCATTACGCCATTGCTGGTGGCGCAACTCGTATTGAGCTTTGCTCATCTCTCGCATTGGGTGGCTTAACGCCAAGCTACGGTTTTATGCAGCAAGCGGCCAAACAATCTTCTGTTCCAGTGTATGCCATGATTCGTCCACGCCAAGGCGACTTTTTCTATAACGAAGAGGAGCTAGACATGATGCGTTGGGACATCGAAGCCGCCCATCAATCTGGTTTAGATGGAGTGGTGCTAGGCGTACTGACCCAAGAAGGTGATATCCACATGCCGTTTGCCACCGCTTTGTGCGAGTTTGCACAAGCTCTGGGTCTTGGCATCACGTTTCATCGTGCGTTTGATCAGTGTCGCAATGCAGAACAAGCGTTGGAAGATATCATCCATTTAGGTTGCGAACGTATTCTGACTTCAGGCCTCGCTCCATCTGCACCAGCAGGCGAGAGCGTACTTAAATCTCTTGTGGAACAAGCCCAAGGGCGCATTGCGATCATGGCCGGGGCGGGAGTGAATGCAGACAACGTCCGTCATTTAGTCAAAAACACGAACGTGCAAGAAGTCCATCTTTCAGGCAAGACCACACGCCCTAGCCAAATGACCTTTATTGCTGAACAAAGCAAAATGGGCGCTTCAGATGTCGATGATTTTGCGATTCCTATTACCAGTACTCAAGCCATCGCCAACGTCGCAGCAGCTCTCAAATAACACATTCGAAACCCCCACTTTCTACTTTGAGTGCTAACATATTGAGCATCAAGGAGTGAGGAACGAATAATGTCTAAGCTAAAGAAAAAGGAATACGAACAAGAGCTTAAAAAGCTGCAGGTCGAATTGGTAAAGCTGCAGGAATGGGTTAAACACAAAGGACTAAAAGTCGTCGTTCTGTTTGAAGGCCGTGATGCCGCAGGCAAAGGCGGCGTAATTAAGAGAATTACGGAAAAGTTAAATCACCGAGTTTGCCGCGTAGTGGCATTGCCCGCCCCGACTGAAAAAGAAAAGACACAATGGTACTTTCAACGTTATGTCGCGCACCTGCCATCCGCCGGTGAAATCGTCTTGTTTGACCGCAGTTGGTATAACCGCGCAGGCGTCGAAAAAGTCATGGGCTTTTGTACGCCAGATGAATATGAAGAATTTCTGCGCTCTTGCCCTGAATTCGAGAGAATGCTGCAACGCTCAGGCATTATTTTGCTCAAGTACTGGTTTTCGGTCTCCGACGAGGAGCAGGAAAAACGCTTCTTAGGGCGAATCAACACGCCGATAAAGCGCTGGAAGTTCAGCCCGATGGATCTAGAATCTCGACACCGCTGGGCTGAGTATTCTGAAGCAAAAGACAAGATGTTCGCTTACACCGACACCAAAAACTGTCCTTGGTGGGTTGTACCTTCAGATTCAAAACAAAAAGCGCGCTTAAATTGCATTAGTCATCTACTCAGTCAAATTGAATATAAAGCGCTAGAGTACCCACCAATTGAGTTACCAGAGATCAATAAAGAGGGCTACGTCAGAGCACCAATAGACGATCAAACGTTTGTACCAGATAAGTACTGATCTCAGCTTCTAAGATCCAAAAGACCAGCGTTCGCTGGTCTTTTTCATTTACATGAAGCGTTACTTCAACACATCATCAATGCTTTGATCACCAAGGTGACGAACGTCCTTACCTTTCACAAAGTAAATAATGTATTCACAAATGTTTTGGCAACGATCCCCTACTCGTTCAATAGCGCGAGCAGACCACATTACCTGAAGAATATGCGGAATATTTTTTGGGTCTTCCATCATGTAAGTCATGAGCTGACGGATCACTGCTTCGTATTCGGCATCCAGCTTATCATCGAGTTTGTGAACCTCTGCGGCGGCTTCAACATCCATACGAGCGAATGCATCCAAAACCTGATGCAACATTTGAATCGCCTGACGGCAGAGAGGTTCTAATGAAACTTGGAATTGGCGTTCTTTCGATGACGGGCTTTCGATAGCGACATAAGCAATGCGTGTCGCGACATCCCCAATGCGTTCAAGATCAGTAATGGTCTTGATGATCGCCATAATCAGGCGCAAATCTTTCGCGGTCGGCTGACGTTTGGCAATGATTCGAGTACACGCATCATCAATCGACACTTCCATCGCATTCACTTTATGATCGTCACGCACAACCTTTCGCGCGAGCTCAATGTCTTCTTTATGCAAGGCTTGAATAGCATACGAAAGCTGCTGTTCCACCAAGCCACCCATGGTCAACACATGAGTACGAATCGATTCTAGCTCTACGTTAAATTGTCCTGAAATATGACGTCCAAAGTGCATGATTTTCCTTATTCCGTGTTTGGTCGAGCCTTAGCCGTATCGACCAGTAATGTAGTCTTCTGTCTGTTTCTTCATTGGCGATGTGAAGATTGAATCTGCGTCGGAGTATTCAATCAACTTACCCATGTGAATGAATGCGGTGTGGTCACTCACTCGCGCGGCTTGCTGCATGTTGTGGGTAACGATCACGACAGTATATTGAGTCTTAAGCTCGTTGATAAGTTCTTCAATAGTTAAAGTTGATATTGGATCCAGTGCCGATGTTGGCTCATCCAATAACAGCACTTCTGGTTCAATTGCTACAGCACGCGCAATAACTAAACGTTGCTGCTGACCACCCGAAAGTCCAAATGCGTTTTCGTGCAATCTATCTTTCACTTCATCCCACAACGCAGCAGAGCGAAGCGAACGTTCAACCGCATCATCTAATGTGCGACTGTTCTTAACACCTTGTAAGCGTAAGCCATAAACCACATTCTCATAAATCGACTTAGGAAATGGGTTGGGACGCTGAAAAACCATTCCAACGCGACGCCTAAGCGTTGCTACATCGACATTCGGGTGATAGACGTTCTTACCGTGCAAACGAACTTTTCCGGTGACTTTACATCCTTCCACCAAGTCGTTCATACGATTGATACAGCGCAATAATGTCGATTTACCACAACCAGACGGGCCGATAAATGCTGTCACTCGCCCTTTTGGGATACGCATCGAAATATCGTGTAATGCCTGCGCTTGACCGTAGAAAAGATTAAGGTTCTCTATCGAGATCGCCGTTTGTTCATCCGTTAAGTTATGGACGTCCAGTGGTGGCTCATAACCTAATGTATTATCGAAATTAAACATACTTAATCTTGTCCTAACGTTCTGTATTTTTCTCGTAAATTATTGCGAATGCTGATTGCTGTTAAGTTTAGTCCGACAATCACGGTAACGAGTAAGAAGGAAGTGGCATACACCAGCGGGCGCGCCGCTTCAATGTTGGAGGTTTGAAATCCAACGTCGTAAATATGAAAACCTAAGTGCATGAACTTTCTGTCCAAATGCACGTAAGGGAACTGACCATCAACAGGCAAACTGGACGCCAATTTCACAACCCCCACTAGCATTAGTGGCGCGACTTCCCCTGCGGCACGCGCAATCGCCAGAATCAAACCGGTGATAATCGCAGGCGTTGCCATTGGTAATACCACGCGCCACAACGTTTCAAATTGCGTCGCGCCAAGCGCCAAAGAGCCGTGGCGTACTGAGCTCGGAATACGTGTTAAGCCTTCCTCTGTCGTAACAATAACCACGGGCAGTGTTAATACTGCTAACGTCAAAGCCGACCACAACAAACCCGGCGTACCGAAAGTTGGCGCAGGCAATCGCTCGGCATAAAACACGTTATCGATGGATGCGCCGATGGTATAGACAAAGAACCCCAACCCGAACACGCCATACACGATCGAAGGAACCCCCGCCAAGTTGATGACCGCAATTCGAATAATTCGCGTAAGTGCGTTGTTCTTCGCGTATTCATGCAAATAAATCGCAGCAACCACCCCAAGCGGCATCACGATAATCGACATGATAAGCACCAAGAAAACGGTTCCGAATATTGCAGGAAAAACGCCGCCCTCTGAGTTCGATTCTCTTGGATCTTCGGATAAGAATTTCCAGACCTGTTTACCCCAATGCATCACTTTGTCAGGTAACGACATTTGGTTTGGGTACCAGTAGTCCAATATGTCTTCAAGGGGAATCGAAACATGAGAACCCGTCATGTCCTCAACAATTAGTGCGTAGCCAGAAAGCTGTAAACGCAAGCCATCCAGTTGTAAGTCCAACTTCGCCAGCTCTTGTCCCACTTGCTCTTTTTGTTGCAAGTTCTGCGCTAAAAAATCCTCCGTTACGGTATTGTTGAGCTCATGTTTGCGCTTGTCTAAACGCAATTGCTCAAGTTTCCAACCCAGGTCTTTCAGTTGGTCGACGACCAAAGAATCAATCTCGTGGCGCAGCGTTTCTGCGTCATCAAGTTTTTTGTTCAACACCGTTTGGATATCAGTTTGATAGAGCTTGTCGCCATCTTGAAACGCCACCAGCTTACCAAAAAAGTATCCACCGCTGCTGCGCTCAATCACCGCCCACTCTTTGGGTGTGGTTGGCTCATCCAACTGCATCTGCAATACGGAAATAAAATCGGCCGGATATAACTCGCGATTCGCAATTTTGATGTTCAATCGAGTCGCGAAGTCCTCATCTTCGTCTAACTTCTTGACGGCATCCACTGGAAGATAGCTTCTCGGAACAAAGCTGCGCTCGTAAATTTGGCCAATCAAAATGGTGTTTTCATGCAGCACTTCACCTTGCACCGGCGTCAACGACGTTACGTTCCATTGATACAATGGCGCAGGCCAGAAATAGGTTAATCCTTTCCAACCAATGAGGAGCAATAACCCTAACACCGACAACAGACTGATGCTGACCGCACCGCCTGTTAGCCATATCCACGGTGCGCCAGAACGAATCCAATTTAACATTCAGTAACTCGCTCTTTTTCCTGATCTAAACTACAACGCACGGTATTTATCTCTCAATCTTTGACGAACCAACTCTGCCAGCGCGTTCACAGCAAAGGTGAAGACAAACAAAATCAACGCAGCGAGGAACAACAAACGATAATGCGAACTGCCAACCTCTGACTCTGGCAACTCCACCGCAATGGTTGCCGATAAGCTGCGAAGTCCTTCTAAAATGTTCCAGTCCATCAAAGGCGTGTTACCAGTCGCCATCAAGACAATCATCGTCTCACCAACCGCGCGCCCAAGCCCCATCATGATGGCGGAGAAAATACCTGGGCTGGCCGTAAGGAGCACGACGTAAATCAAGGTTTGCCAAGGGGTCGCCCCAAGTGCTAACGATCCATCAGACAAGTGCTTCGGTACAGAGAAAATGGCATCTTCCGCAATGGTAAAAATGGTAGGAATCACGGCAAAGCCCATCGCAAGGCCAACCACCAAGGAATTACGCTGATCAAAACCAATCCCGTGATTGGTCAAAAACAAGCGCATGTCGCCACCAAAGAAGGTTTGTTCAATACTTGGAGAAATCCAAACTCCGATACCAATCAACAGTAAAATCACTGGCATAAGAACCAGCGCATGCCATCCATTAGGTAGACGATTACGCAGAGATTGAGGTATCAGAGCCCACAAGCCCCCCATGACCATGGTGCTCAATGGCAACACAAACAACATCACCACGACAGTAATCAGATGGTCTTCGACTATCGGAGCAAACCATAACCCGGCAAGGAAACCGATGATGACGGTCGGCAGTGCTTCCATCAATTCAATGGACGGCTTAACCACTCGACGCATGCGTGGCGACATAAAATACGCCGTATAAATAGCGCCTAGCACCGCCAAAGGCACTGAAAACAGCATCGCAAACATAGCCGCTTTTATCGTGCCGAACGCAATCGGCACCAAGCTAAATTTGGCTTCAAAGTTATCGCTGGCCGATGTAGATTGCCATACAAATTCAGGCTCTGGATAACCTTCGTACCACACTTTCTGCCACAGTGAAGAAAGCGAGACTTCAGGGTAAGAGTTATCGACCTCCGCCACCTTTAACGAGTCATCATTCCAAGTAATCAGATAGCGTTCATTGTTCGACATTGCCGCCATCGCAGGCGCTTGTTTATAAGCTCGCTTAAACAACACCAGTTTTTCACTGGTCGTGTAATGACTCTGAAGCGTACCATTGGTGTAGAAACTGTAGAATCCTTTGCGGTGTGAATCTGGCAATAAGTATTTAAGTTCAGACGCTAATTTGAAGTCACGAATATGAGTTAAGGTTCGCTTATCATTTTGCAAAGTATCAAACCATTGCGAAACGCGACCATCATTGTGCGTCACCAACAGGGAATATGCGCCCGCAAGCAAATCAATCGTTCTTACAGAATGCTTTTTATCCCCTTGAGTAAGATCGATAACTTCGCGCACCGTAAACTTTTGAGCAGCTTTGGTCAGAACAATTAACTCCGAACCATCACGTAAATAAAGCGTTTCACCATCCGGTGTTAAGAGCATCTGTTGGGGAGCGTCAAAGCCCGCAGAAAAGGAGAAATCAATCGTGGTTGGAGCGACGCCTAGCGCAGACTTCTCTTGCCAACGCGCTTTGACTTTCCCGCTGCGAGTCTGCCAAACAATAGTTGGAGTTTGCGTTGATGCACTGAAGACAAATTGAGTCACAGGATCTTGCGTGTCGGTGAGCGTCAAATTCATATCCGTCGACAGCGCCACCACTTCTGGCGGGCGAGTATTTTCTCTCAACGTCGCGTTGAATTCTGGCTTGAAGATATGAGCTAGACCTTGATCATCCACTAATCCATACCAACCAAGGCCAGGAGCCGATTGAGAAAAAGATACCGGATTAGTAGCTAACTGTTGAGTATAAATGGCGGGCTTGTCAGGTGCGTCCATCGATAAATATTGAATCTCACCACTTTGCGTTAAAACGAAAGCAAGTTGTGAATAGTCATCGACAGAAATGGCCAGAGGCATGCCCACTTGCGTGGTTCGAGTCGCGTGATTAGGTTTAATCTCTGCATCAGAAAACAGAGGAATGATCACCATCGCAAGATAGACGAAGATCAGAATAAGGGCAGCGAGCACACCCACTCCACCAGATGTCACTGCAAGTCGAACTAAACGATCTTTAATCAGCCGTTTCTTATCTTTTTCCTGCAATGAAAACTCGGCTTGGGCCATTTATCTCTCTACCTTTTTTGACTTAGTACTAGAATATGTCGTTAAGATGACAATTATATTACAGATCACATTAAACACCTGAAAAGAATACAACTCTTATGCAATGCGTGGTATGAAATATATCTGTAACAAAAATCTCATAATGTTTTCACTCGTCTGTTTATCCCCATGATCAGTACGATTACTTCACTTTAGGCTAGGTAAGGTTATGAGCGCAGAAAAACTATATATAGAAAAAGAGCTTAGTTGGTTATCTTTCAATGAACGAGTGTTACAAGAAGCGGCCGACAAAACCGTTCCGTTGATCGAGCGTATTCGTTTTCTTGGGATCTTTTCCAACAACCTCGACGAATTCTACAAAGTGCGCTTCGCTGATGTGAAACGTCGTATTTTGATCAACCAAGAGCGAGGAGGGAGTGACAACTCCAAGCGTCTGTTGAGTAAGATGCAAGCCAAAGCCCTTAAGCTTAACGAACAATTCGACGAACTTTACAGTGAATTAATTAGAGAAATGGCAAGGCGTCGCATTTTCTTGGTCAATGAGCATCAACTCGATGAAGCGCAGGAAAAGTGGATCACCAAATACTTCCGCAAAGAAGTCATGCCACATATCACGCCTTTGTTGATGAAAGATGAAATCGACGTGCTGCAATTCCTCAAAGACGAATACGCTTACATCGCCGTCGAACTGCGCAAAGAAGACCACTCTCAATACGCTCTTATCGAAATTCCAACCGACCACCTGCCACGCTTCGTGATGGTGCCTGAGCAAAAAGGCAAACGCCGTAAGACCATCATCCTGCTTGATAACATCATCCGATACTGTTTAGACGAGCTTTTTAAAGGCTTTTTCGACTATGATGAGCTCGCAGGCTACGCGATGAAAATGACGCGTGATGCAGAATACGACTTGCGTAATGAAATCGAATACAGCTTGCTAGAGCAAATGTCAGCAGGTGTAAACCAACGTTTAACCGCCATGCCAGTACGCTTTGTGTATGAGCGTGAAATGCCGCAAGAGATGCTCGACTTCTTGTGCAGCAAACTAAGAATTTCCAATTACGACAACCTAATTCCAGGTGGACGCTACCACAACTTCAAAGATTTCATCGCTTTTCCAAACGTCGGGCGAGAATACCTCGAAAACAAACCTATGCCACCAATGAAGTGTGCAGACTTTGAAGGTTACGCCAACAGTTTCGAAGCCATCAAAGCCAAAGACATTCTGCTCTACTACCCTTATCACACCTTTGACCATATTGGTGAATTGGTTCGCCAGGCATCCTTTGACCCGAAAGTGCTCAGCATCAAAATTAATATCTACCGCGTAGCCAAAGACTCTCGCTTGATGAACTCTTTGATTGATGCAGTGCATAACGGCAAAAACGTTACTGTAGTCGTTGAGTTGCAGGCGCGATTTGATGAAGAAGCAAATATTGAATGGTCAAAAGTTCTGACTGAAGCTGGCGTGCACGTCATCTTTGGTGCGCCCGGTTTAAAGATTCACTCAAAGTTATTGATGATCAGTCGCCGTGAAGGTGACGATATTATTCGCTACGCGCACATTGGCACGGGCAACTTCCACGAAAAAACCGCTCGAATCTATACCGACTTTTCGCTGCTCACCGCAGACCAAGAAATCACCAATGAAGTGCGCAACGTGTTTGGATACATTGAGAACCCTTATCGCCCAGTGAAGTTCAATCACTTGATGGTTTCTCCGCGTAATTCGCGCACCCAAATTTACCGCCTGATTGACAATGAAATCGCCAATGCAAAGGCGGGCAAAAAGGCAGGATTAACCATAAAGGTCAACAACCTCGTCGATAAAGGCATCGTCACCCGTCTTTACGCAGCAAGCAACGCGGGGGTAAAGATCAATATGATCATCCGAGGCATGTGTGCGTTGGTTCCTGGAATTGAAGGCGTCAGCGAAAACATTCGAATCATCAGTATCGTTGATCGCTTTTTGGAACACCCACGCGTAGTGATCACGCACAATGATGGGGATCCTCAAGTCTACATTTCATCTGCCGATTGGATGACACGAAACATCGATCATCGTATCGAAGTTGCCGCTCCTGTTCGTGATCCACGTTTGAAACAGAGAATTATTGATATAACTAACATCCACTTTACCGATACAGTAAAGGCACGTTTGATAGACAAAGAGATGAGCAATGGCTATGTACCGCGCGGAAACCGTAAAAAAGTTCGCTCACAAGTTGCCATCTACGACTATCTTAAAAATATAGAAAAGCAAACAAGAAGACAAAAGTCAGATGTCTCAGATACTTGAACAAGATGAACGCTACATTGCCGCGATCGATCTCGGCTCTAATAGCTTCCACATGGTGGTGGCGAAGGTGGTCGGCAGCGACCTACAGCTCATCAGTCGCCATAAACAGAGGGTTCGTTTAGCCTCTGGCCTAGACAGTGAATTGAATTTAAGTCACGCCTCAATGGAGCGAGCGTTGGAGTGTCTTGCGATGTTCGCAGAGAGGCTGCAAGGCTTTGATGAATCCAATGTGCGCATTGCTGCTACACACACGCTAAGAAGAGCGAAAAACGCGCATTTGTTTATCCAACGAGCAAAAGCAGTCATGCCATTCCCGATAGAGATTATTCCGGGAGAGGAAGAAGCGCGCCTAATTTACTTGGGTGTCGCACACACTCAAGTGGAATCTAATTCTAAACTGGTGGTCGATATTGGCGGTGGCAGCACCGAGATGATCATCGGACAAGAGTTCGAGCCAGAACTGCTTAATAGCAAACAGATGGGCTGCGTCAGCTTTACACAGCAGTACTTCAAAAATGGCAAGTTATCGAGCAAAAACTTCAGCAAAGCCATGCTCGCTGCCGAACAAAAACTAGAGTCCATCGCGACCAAATACCGCAAGAAAGGTTGGGATATTGCACTCGGCTCATCAGGCACCATCAAAGCGATTCAAGAGGTATTGATTGGGCTGGGCTTTGAAGACGGTTTAATCACAGCAAAGCGTCTGAGTAAGCTCATTGATACTTTAAACGAGTTCGCATCAATTGATGATATTCAGTTGACTGGCTTGACCGATGAACGTAAACCGGTATTTGCCGCTGGTGTGGCGATTTTAGCTGCGATTTTTCAGGCACTAAAAATCGACCAAATGTTTTTCTCTGATGGAGCATTGAGAGAAGGCTTGTTATATGAAATGGAAGAACGGTTTGCTCGCTCTGACATTCGCATGCGTACCACGGAAAACCTAGCACAAAAACATCGTGTGGATCTCGAGCACGCTGCACGCGTAAAAGGTCACGCACGCGAGATGCTTGAACAAGTACATTCTGAGCTTGGGATTAAAAAGAAAAGCGAACTGTTTGATTTATTAGAATGGGCCGCTCTGTTGCATGAAGTTGGGCTAAGCATCAACCTACGCAGCTTCCATCGCCACTCGTTTTATATTCTTCTGCATTCAACCCTGCAAGGTTTTAACCGTGAGCAACAACTCGTCTTGGCGACGCTTGCACGCTTTCAACGCAAAGCGCTAAGGCTCAATGAGTTGCCAGAGTTCAACCTCTACAAACAAAGTGATGTGTTAAGCCTGATTAAGATTCTTCGTCTGTCCATAGTCCTTAATGGGCAACGCAACGACGACCCACTACCTGACATCACTTTATCGATCAAAGGCGATGAATGGATGCTCGCTTGTACCGATGAAGCATGGTTAGATAATAATAAGTTGCTGCATGCCGATTTGCTGGAAGAACAAGATCGATGGGCAAGTGCGAAGTGGACACTCACTTTTTAGTTTTCGGTACAATGAAAAAAGTCGGCTTAAAGGCCGACTTTTTTTAACTCTTCCGCTGCGAAATCTGCAGTGATCGGCACATAGCCATCTTTTTCGACTAACGCTTGTCCCTGAGCAGAGAACATAAAACGAATAAACTCGGCTTCTATTGGAGACAACGGGTAATCAGGATGCTTGTTCACGTACACATAAAGGTAGCGTGATAGTGGGTACTTACCTGAGACAATATTTGTACGAGTCGGGCTAACATAGTTAACCCCGCGTTTAGCGATGGGAACCAACCTAACGCCAGCCACTCGATAACCAACGCCAGAATAACCAACTCCGCTGATAGTCGATGCCACAGATTGCACCACAGAAGCCGAGCCCGGTTGTTCATTCACTCGAGTTTTGAAGTCACCGCCACACAGCGCATTGCTTTTGAAGTAACCATACGTCCCGGACACAGAGTTACGACCAAACAACTGCAAGTTGCGCTTCGCCCATTCGGCTTTTAAACCTAGTTGCTGCCAGTTAGTGATGAACTGACTTTCTCCACAACGCAACGTAGCGGAAAACATGGCGTCCAATTGATTAAAGTTCAAACCTTGAATGGGATTGTCTTGATGTACAAAAATACCGATAGCATCAATAGCAACGCGCAATGCTGTAGGTTTGTAACCATGCTGTCGCTCAAACGCTTCGATTTCTTTCAAACGCATCGGGCGGCTCATTGGACCAAACTGCGCCGTTTGCTCTGTTAAAGCAGGTGGCGCAGTTGACGAGCCTGAAGCTTGAACTTGCGCGTTGATGTTGGGGTAAATGGATTTAAACTCTTCCACCCAAAGAGTGGTCATCCCCGCCAAAGTGTCTGAGCCTACCGAAAGCAAATTACCAACAATGCCAGTGGTTTTATGGTAGTTCGGTAATGGCTTATCTTGAGCAACCGCCATACTCGAACAAATAAGCGCGATACAAGCGATGGCTTTACTGACTCGACGTCCCATTATTTCACCACTAAACGACTTGGAAGTACGAACGAGAACTTACTGCCTACACCGACTTCACTTTGAATTTCCAGGTGTGAGTCATGATGGCTCAGCGCATGTTTCACAATCGCCAAACCTAAACCACTGCCACCCGTATCGCGTGAACGTGCTTTATCAACTCGGTAGAAACGCTCTGTCAGTCGATGCAAGTGTTGTGGCTCAATACCATCACCACTGTCTTCAACTTCAAGGCACGCACCTTGTGCGGTTTGATACCAACGAACATGAATATTGGCTCCCGGAGGAGTGTACTTCACTGCGTTGTATACAAGGTTGGAGATCGCGCTGCGCAATTGGTCATCATCTCCAAGCACACGAAGGCTGGTATCGACATCAAACTTGAGTTTATGTTGGTCATCACCACTTAAGCTGATCGCTTCTTTCTCTAAGACTTCAAGCATTGCTGGCACGTTTACGACATCTTCCAACTCATGCATCGGCGCGGCTTCAATCTTAGATAAGGTAAGAAGTTGATTCACTAAGCTGTTCATGCGGTTAAGCTGCTCCGTCATCACCCCATGCGCTTTAGTCCACATCGGGCCGACGATCATATCTGGGTCTTCCGTCATCTCCAGATAACCTTGTAGTACGGTCATCGGAGTGCGTAGCTCATGAGAAACGTTGGCGAAGAAGTTACGACGCATTCCTTCGAGTTGCTTAAGTTGGCTCACGTCACGCACCACCATCAGGTGTTCACCTTCCGTGTAAGGCACGATACGCAGTTCTAACATACGTTCGACATTCAACGGCGAGCGCATTTCTAGCGGTTCGGAGAAATCTTTTTTATTGAGGTACTTGATGAAATCTGGAGTTCGAATCAGGTTCGAGATAGGTTGACCGGAATCTTCTGGCCAATGGAAGCCTAACAGGTGTTGAGCTAATCGGTTACACCAAACAATGTTGCCTTCCGCGCGAAATACTACGACGGCATCGGGCAATGATTCGGCACCGTTTCTAAAGCGACGGATCAGATTGGTGAGCTCTTTGCGTTTACGACGCTGACGCTGTTGCAAACGATAGAGACCGTTAAAGAGGGACTCCCAGTTACCACTGCCAGACGGAGGAGTCAGGCGTTTTTCATCCCATAACCAAGAAGACAAGCGCACTTGGTTATGTAAATGCCACACAAGCTGCAAAACCGTGGCAGCCAAAAGCAACCACGGCATATAACCGAATATCCACCCCACTATCACCCAAGGGGTGTAAAAAAAAGCCAGCTCCCAGGCCAGCTTTTTCCACGTTAATCTTTCAACCACTCATTACTCCAGAAATGGCATTGATAAGCTGCGTAAAAATCTAAGCCTTTGTTGAGAAGCGGTAACCAGCGCCACGAACGGTTTGAATCAGTTTGTCGTGACCGGCAGCTTCCAGTGCTTTACGAAGACGACGGATATGAACGTCAACAGTACGGTCTTCAACATAAACATTGGTGCCCCACACGTTGTTTAGCAGCTGCTCACGGCTGTAAACACGCTCTTGATGGGTCATAAAGAAGTGCAGCATCTTGAACTCGGTAGGCCCCATATCAACCGCTTCATCATTCGCAGTAACACGGTGAGAAACAGGATCGAGTTTGAGACCTTGAACATCAATCACATCTTCTAATGCGGTCGGCGTAACACGGCGAATAACCGCTTTAAGGCGAGCAACTAACTCTTTAGGTGAAAACGGTTTGGTAATGTAGTCATCTGCACCAACCTCTAAACCGCGAACTTTATCTTCTTCTTCACCGCGAGCAGTCAGCATCACAACAGGAATGTTGCGTGTAAGCTCTTCACGTTTCATGTGTTTGATAAAGTTAATGCCACTACCGCCAGGTAACATCCAATCCAGTAATACTAAATCAGGGAAGGGTTCAGCCAGTTTGGTTACAGCAGTATCGTAATCTTCCGCCTCTACCGCCTGGTAACCTTTTTGTTCAAGCACGAAGCAAAGCATTTCACGAATTGGAGCTTCGTCTTCAACAACCAGAATCCTTCTAGACATAATTGAGTAACCTTATGTTTGTTGAGCTAATGAATTTAAGAGACAAAGCGCCCCTCGATGCATAAGCATTATCACTACCAATTATGACACTTTTGTGACCTTTGAAAACAAATTTTCATATAACTTTCTTTTGGGGTTCATCCTGATATTTTTCATTTCTATTAAGACATCAGCTCAAAAATTCCCTATGATTACTCCCTTGTCATCAAGCCTAGAGAAGATTTATGTGGTTTAAAAACTGTCTGGTATATCGCGTTAACCGCGAGGTTAACTTCAACGCCGATCAACTAGAAACTCAACTCGCTGAGTTTCGATTCACCCCTTGTGGTAGCCAAGATAAACAAAAGTTTGGTTGGATTAGTGCTATGGGTCGACATGGCGACATGATGACGCACGTGTCAGAAAACCGCATTCTGATCTGTGCAAAAAAAGAAGAGAAAATGCTGCCTGCTTCTGTGATTAAAGAGTCTCTGAATGCAAAAGTAGACGCTATGGAAGCGCAAGAAGGTCGCCCTCTGAAGAAGAAAGAGAAAGATAACTTAAAAGATGACATCGTGATGGATTTACTGCCTCGTGCCTTTAGCCGCAGCAGCCACACTCACGTGTTGATTATGCCAAAAGAAGGCTTCATCCTTGTCGATGCAAGCAGCTACAAAAAAGCAGAAGACGTATTAGCGCTATTGCGTAAAACCATGGGTAGCTTACCTGTTGTTCCTGCGATTCCAGAAGTAGCAATTGAAACCACGCTAACAGAATGGGTTAAAACAGGTAACACACCGCAAGGCATCACCATGATGGACGAAGCTGAGTTAAAATCGGTGCTTGAAGAAGGTGGCGTGATTCGCTGTAAGAAGCAAGAGCTGACCACAGATGAAATCCGCAATCACATCGCAGCTGACAAAGTCGTAACGAAACTTGCGCTTAACTGGCAAGACCGAATCGAGTTCATCATGGCTGAAGATTCCGGCATCAAACGTCTAAAATTCTCAGATGAGTTGAAAGATCAAAACGACGATATCCCACGTGAAGATCAAGCGGCTCGCTTTGATGCTGACTTCTCACTAATGTGCGGTGAATTCAGCGCTTTCCTACCAAATCTATATGAAGCGCTAGGCGGCCTGCCTAACCCTAACGCATAAGATACCCCTACTTTTTAATAAATACGCCCTCACTTTTTGTAGGGCGTTTGTTCATCTAAAGCACAATTCTCCTAGTCACAGTTCACATTTTGACGTAAAATTTGCGCCCCATTTCCATAAGGTGGAATTGGCCTGACTTGTGATCAGATAAAAGAGAATTGAGCAATGACAACTGAGAAAGCATTCGTACCTGAGCTACTGTCTCCAGCGGGCAGCCTGAAAAATATGCGTTACGCATTCGCCTACGGCGCAGATGCAGTTTACGCTGGCCAACCTCGCTACAGCCTTCGCGTACGTAACAACGAGTTTAACCACGAGAACCTAAAAATCGGTATCGATGAAGCACATGCCTTAGGCAAAAAGCTTTACGTGGTATGCAACATCCAACCACATAACTCGAAGCTAAAAACCTTCATTCGTGACCTTAAACCAGTCGTTGAGATGGGCCCTGACGCGTTGATCATGTCAGATCCTGGTCTAATCATGATGGTTCGTGAAGCTTTCCCAGAAATGCCAATTCACCTTTCTGTACAAGCAAACGCTGTAAACTGGGCAACCGTTAAGTTCTGGGCAGCGAATGGCGTTGAACGTGTAATCGTTTCTCGCGAGCTTTCTCTAGAAGAAATCGAAGAAATTCGTGAGCATTGCCCTGAAACTGAACTAGAAGTATTCGTTCACGGTGCACTATGTATGGCTTACTCTGGTCGTTGCCTACTTTCTGGTTACATTAACAAGCGTGACCCTAACCAAGGTACATGTACTAACGCATGTCGTTGGGAATACAAAGTTGAAGAAGGCAAAGAAAACGACGCTGGCGACATCGTTGAGAAGTTTGACCCAACTGAAGCACAGCCTGTTGAAGTTCAAGACGAGCGCCCTGAAACCACTATCGGTCGTGGTAAACCAACGGATGAAGTGGTTCTGCTTTCTGAAGCGCATCGTCCAGAAGAAAAAATGGCTGCCTACGAAGATGAACACGGCACTTACATCATGAACTCAAAAGACCTACGCGCGGTTCAGCACGTAGAGCGTCTAACTAAGATGGGTGTTCACTCACTAAAAATCGAAGGCCGCACTAAGTCGTTCTACTACTGCGCACGTACAGCGCAAGTTTACCGTAAAGCGATCGACGACGCAGTTGCAGGTAAACCATTCGATGAAAGCCTAATGGGTACACTAGAAAGCCTAGCTCATCGTGGTTACACAGAAGGTTTCCTACGTCGTCATACACACGATACTTACCAAAACTACGACTACGGTTACTCAGTCTCTGACGCACAACAATTTGTTGGTGAGTTCACAGGTAAACGTCGTGGCGACATGGCAGAAGTTGAAGTGAAAAACAAATTCGTTGTAGGTGACAGCCTGGAGTTAATGACACCAAAAGGTAACGTTGTTTTCACTCTAGAAGCGATGGAAAACCGCAAATCAGAGTCAATTGAAGACGCAAAAGGTAACGGCCACTTCGTATTCATTCCTGTTCCTGAAGACATGGACCTAAAATACGGTCTGTTGATGCGCAATCTAAACGCAGGCCAGGACACTCGTAACCCTACTGGTAAGTAATCATGGCGTTACTCATCACTGACAAATGCATTAACTGCGACATGTGTGATCCGGAATGCCCGAATGGCGCGATCAGCATGGGAGACAGCATCTTCGAAATCGACCCTAACTTATGTACTGAGTGCAAAGGTCATTACGAAAAGCCTACCTGTCAGTCAGTTTGTCCAATAACAAAATGTATTATTACTGATCCAAACCACATTGAGACAGAAGAGCAATTGCTTGAAAAGTTTGTGGTGATTCAGGGACTCGCCTAAATAAAATGAGGTTCAACTTTGCGAACAAAGTTGAACCTTTTTTTATCCTGATTTTTCGATTGGATAGATATTGCAAAACAACTCTTTCTCAAAGTGATACTCGAGTCTTTCACGCCAATTTTCAGCTTGAGATACAGGAATTAAATAGAAGTTTTCCCTGCTCGTATCTGTAACGAAAGCCATTCCATATTGCATTAGCTCGTAATGCACATCATTAACAAATCCCGGATCGAGACGCTGACGTCCCGTCAGGTGATTAACATCTTCACGAGTCAATAAAACTCCCTTGGGATCACTGCTAAATCTGTGTCTTAACCACTCTGCAAATTCTTTTGCACAAATCATAGTCATGGTTTTGTCCTTGATTCATTCTACGGCAGGTCACTCCACAACCCCGCCTCAATACCTTGTCTGCGTTGCCTATTTTACTTACCAACCGACAGACATATTGTTCAGAAATCAGAGTATCGTGACGAAAGATCTTTCAAAACAGAGTCGTTACCACTCAACAATACATACAACCCGTTGTTTATTTAAGATTTCTATAATATGCCACCCAAACGAGTTGGGTTAGTTTTTGTATTGGTATTATTCACTGTAGACAAAAGTATGATGTTTCTCCAGTTTCATAAAAGAGATACCTGAGCCGAAACAAGAACAAAGATAAGACGTTATTTACTGACGATAAGTGGCTGACATTGTGGTGGAATCGCTTTTTTCTTTTTAGGTTTAGCCGCTACTTTTTCTGGCTGGGGCTTCGCTAGGACAACTGCTTTTGGCTTCCAACTCGCTAACTCCGAACCGCACCCATCACCAGAAGGAGGAGGTGCTTGATCGACACAATTAGAGCTTGAGTCAGGGCATGATAAGCGCACATGAAAATGATAATGATGTCCCCACCAAGGACGAACTTTACGTAGCCAAGAACGATCTTTTCCCCCTTCCTGAGCACACAGTTGCTCCTTGATAACAGGGTGAACAAAGATACGAGCCACCTCATCGCTCTTAGCAGCATAACGGATGAGTTCAAAATGCCTCTTATCCCATCGATGATTTAATATCGAGTAGTCTTGCAGATCAACCACACTCATCGGTTTCGGCAATTGAAGTTCGTTATAGGAGAGAGGAGAGTCAGCTAAACGCAACCAGATATCAATATCCAGCCCCGTTTGATGGCTTGAATGACCAGATGAAAAACGGCCGCCACGAGGTAAAGAAAGGTCGCCAATTAGTAAAGTAGTTTTTAACTTTTGATTCGCCTTTAAAGCTAGGCTTTCAACAAAATCTATAGTGTTAGGGTGCCCATAGTAGCGATTCGTTCGACTACGTAACACTTGATAACCTGTACCTTCTAAAGGCAGGGGGGAGGCCCCATCTAAGCAGCCGTTCGCATAACTACCAATAGAAGAGGACATATTATGAGTGGGAGCACTAACTTGCTCCCATGGCGTAGCATAAAGATGAGCTGAGACAAATAAACTGAAATAAAAAGAAAGACTCAGCCGCATCATACATCCCCTTTAGTAATGTTCACCATTATCATAGTAGGCATTTGGCGATAGTGCAGAAAAAATGACTGCTACATCAATATCTTCACCGACTACACCACGAACTTGTTGTGTAATTACTTTCGCCACCTTGTCTTGGGTCTCTTGTCCTCGATCAAACCACAAAACTTCAACAAAAGGATAAGCAGGACTTACCTCGCCCTCACTAAAGAAAGTTGTGTAGATGTACTCAAAAGTAAAATCTTCTCGTGGACTATTCATTAGTGGCTGGAGCTCGTCAGTCAGTGGCTTTGACAAAGCTTGTACTGCTTGAGGTTCTACAGCGCGAAATCGTAGATGTGGCATAAGGTTAATCCTATATTTGTATTGTCCTAAGATGATAACAGGAACAACAACGCTAATCATCCCAACAACAACTAGACGCGTTCTTAAAAATACCCAGAAAAACGCTAATAAATATCAACAAGAGCTTGAGATTCCAATCAGTGACATTCAACGACAAGGGATCACTAGCGGCTAGATATCAATCCCGCTGGAAATCTGCTGTTTTTTATATAGGGAAAGTAGATAAGAGATTAGGGCAGTTCAGACTTAGCTACCATAAGCTACCATTAGCTACGCGCCTAGAGTCGCCTATTTGGGAACTTGAGTTCACAAAGAATAAATTTTGCCATTTTACAAACGTAAAAAAGCCCCAGTCTTTCGACTGAGGCTTTAAATATGGCAGGGGTGGAGAGATTCGAACTCCCAACACGCGGATTTGGAATCCGCTGCTCTGCCAATTGGAGCTACACCCCTGTAGTTCGTGTTTAATGAGACGACTCTCGAATAAGTGGCGGAGCGGACGGGACTCGAACCCGCGACCCCCGGCGTGACAGGCCGGTATTCTAACCAACTGAACTACCGCTCCGCACTGGTTAGACCTAAGTCTAAATTTAAAGCCTGGCGATGTCCTACTCTCACATGGG
>NZ_MQVK01000040.1:0-79775 GCF_002002385.1 Vibrio sp. SALL6 | reverse complement strand
AAATAAACCAATATGAATATTATTAAGTAATTACTTAAAATTAAAGGGGGATTTAGACCTTATAAAGGGGGTGATTAAGACACAATATTATAAAGTTATCTTTTTTTAATTAATTATTTCGCAACGTGAAATAATAGTTAAAACAGACATTTACAATGTTTTTTATCTTGTCGGATCAGTGGTAAACTCAATGAGTAAGCAATTGGTTTCTTATACAACTGTTTAATGCTTAGACGTAAAATAAGACACTGAGTTATAGAGGGGAGCTATTTATTAACTGGCTTCATCTGTAGCTTTATGGATTTATAAAAATTATAACTATCGGAAAATTATTGGGTCTTGGTGTTATTTAAATGAAAGCTAATAAACGTACCATCGATGTAAAGTACTTGCGCACTTTTTCACATGTTGCAAGGCATAGAAGTTTTACTGCGGCAGCAGAAAGTCTATATTTAACCCAACCAGCCGTTTCACAACATATTAAAAAACTTGAATGTACTATAGGGGCTGAAGTCTTCGATCGAAAAGATGGATTCAATCTGACTAAACATGGTCAAATATTGCTTAGTTATACAGACAGAACAATGTCTTTATATGACCAATTATTTGACGAATTGGCTCAAGTAGATATGTTTGATCGGTACTCTATTGCGATATCTGATTCATTTGCCCCTGAATTGGTCGCGAAGGTAATTAGCTCTTTTAGAGTGTATAACGACGTCGAGTTGGCTATTACAAGTTATAGCGACATGAACTGTGTTGATAAAGATAACCACGATTTAGTCTTCGCTATTGGTGACACCACATCCGTGGAAGGTCGCGTTTTCCCCCTAAATAGAGAGCAATACATTTTAGCTTGCGACTGTGCCGTCAAACCTGAGGAGTGCTACCCTGAGCGAATCGTCTTTTGTAATACTTTAACTAGGCGAGATGCTGAAGTATTGCTTGATTCTTCTGGGGTGGATATTTCTAAGGTAAAACATTGGCTTACCACTTCTTCGTCTCGGTTGATGATCAATGAACTGCAAGCGGCAAATACTTTTGTTATCTGTCCTAGTTGGACATTAGGCGATTACAAGTGTAGTCAATATCCGCTATCCAAGTATATCGAGATGTACGTATGGTGTAATGATTCTGCTGCGAAGAAAATTGACCAAGAACGTTTGAGAAGTTTGATTACCGAAACATTCCGACTTACTTCTAAAGGCGTGGTTGGTAGACCACCTACGGGTCGCTTACTAACCAGTTGTGAAGTGATGTAGAAAAACGCCATGGCTATTGAATAAATAGACATGGCGTTTGTTTTAATAATGATTAAATTAATGACATGTAGAAGAAAAAGAGCCCACTTATACCAATTGGTATTGTGTAAGGGATACCATTCTCAAAAGGTGTTTTTTTTCGATAAACAGACATTAACCACATAACCAATATTTGAATCCCACCCAGTAATCCTATCGCTACTATTGCCGCTAACATATATTCATCGTTCACTCCTAAGAAAAGTGCGCCAATGAGTTTTACATCTCCGCCGCCTACAATATTTATCAACCAAAGTATAAAGAAACAAATAAAAACAGAGGTACTCACTGCGAGCTGAGTTAGTGGTTCTGGAGTAAAGAACAAGCTAAGTAGTGAAGTAATGAAGATAATAAGAAGAAATCGATGTTTCACAATTCTATAGCGAATGTCACCATAGAATATGAGTAAGACATTAACCAGGCAAGTTAGCCATAAAGCAAAATTTATATAATTCATTTTACTATTTTAAATGTGTTACTTCTAAATTCAAATCATTTTGGATAATAAAAAATTATGTAATGGATTTCATTACTTTTATAACAACATCTTATATGTAAATAAAAAAGCTTAATTGGTGTGATTGTTTCTGTTGATGTAAATTTTCTTCGTTCACGAAATGAGTGATTAATTCAAGGGAAATAGAGGTAAAAATGCTTTTAAATATCAATTCTAAACTTCGTAATATCCGCAAAAAATTTAAGTCTGACAAACGTGGTGTCACTGCTGTGGAATACGCAATCATCGCTGTAGCAATGTCTTCAATTATTCTATTTGTATTCAAAGATGGCACTTTGAAAACAACGTTAAATGATGCAATGGGTAAGATCTCTACGTCGATGGATAGTGCTAATTCAGCTGGTGGCAGTGGTAGTAAAGGCGGTACTGCCGACGGTAAACAAGGATAAGTTAACCCGTTATAAATTTAGAGAGAGGGGAAACCCTCTCTTTTAAGGTTTTTATTCTATGAGTAGAGCATTAATTTTTGTATTTGTTGCCATCACTATGTTTTTGGCTTTTTTTTACGTCAGTGATTTCTTTGACCAGCCAGAGCCTGTGGCCGTCGTGGAAAATGAAGTGTTTGTACAAGTCGCATTTGTTAATCGAACTGTGAACAAAGCTGATCCCGTCAATATTGATGCAATTGATATTCGTGAGTTTTCAGAGTCAGAAGCAAAACAGCATTCTTATACCCCTTATACGAGTATCAAGATTGAATCTGGCGCTCTATGGGCAAAAGATGTCACCGAAGGAACTCAACTAACGTCAAACTTGGTTTCTAACCCCGGCGAAAAAGATTACATGTATCTTTCGCTTAAAAAAGATCAGGTCCCTTATTACTACCTTTCTCAAGGCAGTAGCATTGTTGAGGCGTTACCAATACAACCTGGCGACCGTGTCAGCTTTGTCGCTACAACCTCATCTCAATCGAATTTATTAGAAAGCGGTTATTCCGATATCGATAGCTTAACAAGCAACGTCATTATTGATGGTGCATTAGTTTTACAGGCGATGAATGTGTCTGAAGATGATTCGTCAAACGAAGACTATGGCTTGATCATCGCGTTGACCGTTAAACAAGTACTTAAGCTTGAAATGGCACAAAAGATCGGAGCTATAACGTTGGTTCCTGCAAAGATGGTTCATAAATACTTATCTGTGAAAAGTAGCGATTTAATTGAGCATCGATTTGGCGTTCGACAGCTGAGAGGGAATTAAGGGTGTTCAATAAAAATATACTATTAGTCACATTAGGAGTGGCGCTATTACTCCCAGCTTCAGTCTCCGCAGGGGAGCTATTGAGCTTAGATAAAGGCGCAGCAAAAACCATTAACGTAAAACGCAACATCGACACCGTATTTGTCGCAGACACTCAAATTGCGGACTACAAGGTAATCGCAAATGGGAAGCTCGTGATTTACGGTATCGGTCGTGGTGCAACGTCGATCATTGCTTATGACCGAGCCGGAAACGAAATTTATAACGCAGAAGTGGTAGTCAACAAGAGTCTAAGACTTTTAAAGCAAACCATTATTGCGAGATATCCAGATGAAGACATTAAGCTGACCAATATTGGTGAGCAAATAGTCATTGATGGTGTTGTTAGCAGCGAAGAGATCAAAGACAAAGTTTACCGCCATGTTGGCGAGATGCTGAAAAAGAGTAAGCAAAGAAATACTTTTGAGCTGTCTGGCGCAAATGGAGAATCCGTTGATCCGCTTGACTATACAGCTACTTACGTTTTCGAAGATATCATCAACAACCTAAAAGTGCTCACTACCGATCAAATCAATGTGAAGTTGACGGTTGCAGAGGTTTCGAGCTCATTCTTAACAGAACTCGGCGTGTCATACGCAGAGACGAATGGTAAGTCGATTGGCGGAGCTGGTCAGTTTGTTAACAAAATCCTGGACTTTACGGCAGAAGATATCGTCGCGGTTATTTCAGCGAGTGGCAACGACAGTATCGGCCAAGTGCTGGCTGAGCCAAACCTGTCGGTAATTTCTGGCGAATCGGCGAGTTTTCTTGTCGGTGGTGAAATCCCAATCACCGTCCGAGACAACGATGGTATTTCCGTAACTTATAAAGAATACGGGGTAAAGCTGTCTATGGTTGCTAAGGTGACAGATTCAGAAAACATCCGCCTGTCACTGTTACCAGAAGTGAGTTCTATTGATAAAACCAATGGTGTGAACTCTGGTCTAGTTAGCGTCCCTTCGCTACGAACTCGAAAAGCTCAGACAACAGTTCAACTGAAAGATGGCCAAAGCTTCGTGTTAGCTGGTCTTTTAACGTCGGAAGAGCAGGAGTCATTGGCAAAAATCCCTTATCTAGGCGACATCCCAATTCTTGGTGCGTTATTCAGTAAGACCAATACCGAAAGAAGAAAGACGGAGTTGATCATCGTCGCGACAGTTAATCTTGTCGACCCTGTCAAAGAAACCGACATCAAGCTGCCGAAGTTCGAGCGAACGAGTGACCTTGAGCGCTTGCTGAAGCTCGATCTTTCGAAAGTTGATGACGAAGAATTGGAAAATACGATAAAGGCGGGAGGCTTTAACTAATGAAGGCAAACCTATTATTGGTCGTTTCCGTTTTACTGACCGGTTGCTCGGTATCGGTAACCCCAAATAAAACGACGGTAGACACCATTGTGGAAACCTTTGAGTTTCGAGTCACCAACAAAGACGTGGCAATGGATAAGTCGGTTAACTTTGTTAATCAAATCAATAGCCAATACCCAAAGTCTACGTTTGCAATCAATTACGACACCGAAGAGAGTCAATTTGTTGATGGTTTTGTAAAAGAAATCAAAGCCAAAGGCGTAAATAAACTGCGATACACACTGAACGCAAACAGTGAGGGCAAAGGTGTAAAAATCGTCGCGAAGTATCACAAGATTCAAGAACAAGCCTGTGGTGCTGTTTCATTCAATACTCTTAAAAATCATCCATTTGGATGCAGCTTGGAATACAACAGACGTTTGAGTATGACGAATCCTGTCGTGGAGTAAAAAATGGATTTAGATAACCTATTCAAAACGACTTCATCGAGTAAAGACAAAAAGAATAACACCATTGATCTGGTTGTTTCAGATGATATGGCTTTTCTGCAAGCGATCGATGAGCTCTATGCGATCGAAGGTTTCGCATCACCTCTTAAAGTAGATGATATCGATGATGAGAGTTGGCACAAAACAAGTGCAGAAATAAAGCATGTCGTTCTTGATTTGCGAGATTGTGGCGAGCTTGTTTCGGAAGTGGCGGAAATATCTTCAAGATTAGATGTGAGCATCTCTCTGATTGTGTTGAGCAACACGGACTCAATCTTGATGCGTGACAAAGTGCTGTCGTTAGGTGCGAACTACATTCTTTGGGATCCGGAACTTGATGGCTTGTTGGGCGCATTAAAAGAGTCTGGTAAAGACACATTTTCGCCAACGGTGAAGAAAAAGTCGCGAATCGCTAAAAGAGTCTTGATGCTTGGTAGTAAAGGCGGTGTTGGCGTGTCAACCATCAGTGCTTTTTTATCCCATAGCTTGAGCCAGCAAGCAAGCTTAAAAACGTTGCTTGTTGAACACGATACGCTGGCATTAAATTCGGATATTTTCTTGGGTTTAAAAGGGCTAAAGGCGCAACAAAATAGCATCGATTTAAACCAATCTGAGCTCGATGCCGCGATTGCTGGGAGCTATGTACACCCGATCAAAGACAAGCTTGATTTCCTTGCCCTTGAAAAGAACATTGCATGCATTAGTGACCATGCAGACTCTCTATTTAGAATTTCTAATGAGCTGGTGGATCAGTACAACTTCATCATAGATTCATTGCCTTTAAATGCGATAAACGAACTGACTTCAGAAGACATCAATGAAAGATACAACCGCATTTTTGTTGTTTGTGAACCTTCTGTTGCCTCGTTACGCGCTTACCACTCGATAAAGAAAAAATTAGGAAAGGCCGAGCATCGAATCATTTTTTCTATGACTCGATCGCAGAAGGATTACATGATGCCTCTCCAAGGCGCCAAAGAAAAAATTAAAGCGAAAGACACCATTGATTTTGTTTATGAAGCCAATTTGGAAAAGTTGATCATCCAACAGGGCATTCACAATACGGCGAAAATTAAGTTCACCCCAGCTATTGCAAATATGGTGAATTCGCTGACTGGTAAAAAAGTCAAAGTGCAGAAAAAGTTCGCGTGGTTTAAGAAATGAATCACCTAAAAGAAGTTTATATTGACATAAGAGACGAAATCTTTGACGCGCTTGATGCCGCTTCTTTAGTCGATGTCGAGCCATTGGAGCTTGAAAGCCAATTAAAAGACTCCGTCAATATTCTTATCGAGAAAAAGCAACTGCAAATCAGCAGTTTGAAGCGTTTAGATCTCGTCAAAGCACTACTGGATGAACTTAAAGGCTTAGGGCCGCTTCAAGCGTTGGTTGATAACGATGATATCTCGGACATTATGATCAATGGCCCGTCAGATATTTTCATCGAAATCAACGGCAAGGTAGAGAAGTCGCCAATCCAGTTCGTCAATGAAAAGCAGCTCAATACTATCGCCAAACGCATTGCATCCAATGTAGGGCGTCGAATTGATGAATCGAAACCGCTCTGTGATGCGCGTTTAGAAGATGGTAGTCGTGTAAACATCGTAATACCACCTCTTGCGATTGATGGTACTTCAATCTCAATTCGTAAGTTTAAAGAGCAAAAAATCAAGTTGGAAAACTTGGTTCAGTTTGGCGCGCTGTCCGTTGAAATGGCGAAGCTACTTTCCATTGCGAGCCACTGCAAGTGCAACATTCTTATTTCAGGTGGTACTGGTTCTGGTAAGACAACACTACTGAACGCTTTGTCAGGCTTTATCGGCAGTGGTGAACGTATTGTCACCATTGAAGATGCTGCCGAACTTCAGTTGCAGCAGCCGCACATTGTGCGTTTGGAAACGCGCCAAGCAAGCGTCGAAGGTACTGGTGAAATTACCGCCCGAGATTTGGTGATTAACGCCCTTCGTATGCGACCAGACAGAATCATCGTCGGTGAGTGTCGTGGCGGTGAGGCATTTGAAATGCTTCAAGCGATGAACACCGGTCACGATGGATCTATGTCAACACTGCACGCGAACACCCCTCGTGATGCAATTGCGCGTGTCGAGAGTATGGTAATGATGGCTACAGCAAGCCTACCGCTTGAGGCGATTCGTCGCACTATCGTGAGTGCGGTCGATCTGATCGTCCAAGTACGAAGACTGCATGATGGTAGTCGTAAAATATTGTTCATCAGTGAGATCGTTGGCCTCGAAGGGAACAGCGTGGTGATGGAAGATATTTTCCGCTTTGAGAACAATGGTGTAGGTGATGAAGGAAAAATCTCAGGTGAGTTCCGAACGCCAGGTCTTTCTAAACGTTCTGTGATTTATGAGAGAGCTAAGTTCTTCGGCTTAGATGGGGCACTTCAGGAGTTGTTCTCATGATGCTGATCGTCATTTCACTATGGGTTGCTGTCGCGTTATTCCTGTTTATTGGTCATGTGAAAAGACAAAAAGAAATCACGTCTATCATTGAACAGTCCAATACATTCGAGGGCGTTACTGGCTCCCGAGCGGTTATCGACTCGGAGAGTTTTGATGTTAGCTATAAAAAGAAAGTAAAGGACAAATTTAAGCAGCTGAAAAAGCTGCTGAGCCCAAATGCGGGACTAAAACTGATCGGCTTTTTCGCTGCGTCTTCGATAGCTGTTTACTGCGTTAATGATTGGTTTTTTATGTTTGAGTACTGGAAAGTGCTGCTGGCGTTAGAACCAATATTATTTGTGATGTTTATACTCAAACTAAGTGGTATCCAAGCGCAGCGATTCAAGGACAACTTTCCAGATGCACTAAACATATTGTCGGGTGCACTCTCTTCGGGACAAAGTATTGTTCATGCGTTCGAATACGTAGGAACTCAGCTTGATAATGAAGTTGGCGAAGAGTTCAAAAAGATGTCAGAACGACTTCTGATTGGTGAAGACCCAGACGATGTATTGGCACGAAGTGCAGCTTCGTTTCCTTACGTTGAGTACTTTTTCTTTGCCGCAACAATTCGAATCAACTTGAGTCGAGGTGGGCAGCTAAAAGACGTGATTAACCGCATCAACCGAATCATGTTTGAAGCGAGGGCAATCGAGAAAAAGAAAAATGCGTTGACGTCGGAAGCGCGTGCATCAGCAAAAATTATCGCGGCGTTGCCAGTTATCTTTATCATGATTTTGAAAGTGACCAGCCCGGAAAACTATAACTTCGTAATGTTTGAAGAAGGGGGAAAGCCCATCTTTTATTACGTCTTGGTTAGTGAAGCTATTGGGTTCTTCTTTATCTACATGATATTAAGAGGAGTTAGGTAATGGTTGATATTAAGTTAATCTTCTTAGCGCTCGGTTTAATTATCTCGTTATCTGCCGCGTATTACTCGTTAAAGGTGTTTGATAAAACCAAAGCAAATATTTCAACAAAAAAGATTATTGACTCAACCCAAGAAAAAACGCCTTTTGTTGACAAATTATCGTTACATCTTTCTCGATTATCTTTTAATAAAGAAGAAACAAAAAATAATTTGGTTAGAGCAGGTATTCATAGCGAGTTTATTGCTCAAGCCTATTATCTGTTGAAAATTATACCCTTGGTTTTTTGTTTGGCGTTTATTGGCTACTCCTACATTCAAGGAGAGATGGAGTTTTCCTCCGCGTTTATTTCATTCTCGCTTTCTATGCTTGTTTGTTTGATCGCGCCGGATATGTATATCTCATCGCGAGGGAATGCAAACGTGCGACATGTAAGTAGTCGGCTACCTTTCTTACTGGATTTGATGAACGTTTGTGTACACACAGGGATGACGTTAGAAGCAAGCTTGGATTACTTGTCGAACGAGCTAAAAACGGTCGATGAAAACCTTGCTTATGTCGTTAAGAAAACGTCAGAACGGGCCAAAATTGTTGGGTTAGACCGAGCTCTCACCGAGTTTTACGACTTAGTCCCAACGACGGAAGCACAAAGCTTCGTCATGACGCTTACTCAAAGCTTAAAGTACGGGTCATCCGTGGGTGCGGTATTAGCCTCTCTTGCTTCTGATATTCGAGAAATAAACATGCTCGAACTGGAAGAAAAAATCGGCAAGATGGGGGCAAAAATGTCGATCCCAATGATCGCTTTTATCATGATTCCTATTGTTGTTCTAATCGCAGCGCCAGGGATAATGAGGATGCTAGGATAATGAATATAAAAAACTATTTCTCTCTTTTGGTGTTACTTTTTTTAAGTGGTTGTTCAACTATCAATCAAGAATTAGTAACAAAAGAAAAATTACTGACTAACTCTGGTCAAACTGAACAGCTTATTGAATTTTATAAAGCGAACTTAGTCGAAGTCCCGAGTTATAAGATAAAACTGATCAATTTATATTTGGATAATAAAGACCAAAAATCCGCTGAGTTATACATAAACACTCTAGAGAAAAAGGATCTTAAAGACCCAGATATTATTTATATCTTAGCTAAGCTTGAATATTTAAAATCCAATTACGATGCGAGTGAACGTTACTTAGAAGAGTATTTAGATAATGGTGGTCCAGAGGGTGATTACTACCTTCTAAAAGGCAAAATACTTGCGCGTAAAAAAGACTACGATGGTGCAATTTCTCACTTCAATGACAGTAAGAAGAATGGCGCATCAGACCGTGAGGCAAACAACAATATTGCGGTAGTGATGATGCTGCAAGGCAGACCAGAGCCCGCGATGGAGCTGCTCTATGGCTTGTTTGCTGCCAATCCAAATGATGAAAAGGTACGTTCAAATCTCCTTTTGGCGTCGACTCGGTCGAATCGTCCGGATGTGGCGTTGGAGGTTTTGAAACACGACAGTAGCGAGCAAGACGCACGAGTCAAACTGAAAAAGCTCATGAAGAGCGTTAAACCTCTGAGTAAAAAAATAGATACAAAAGTTCCACCCAAACAGGTCGCGAAGTCAAAGGAAAAGAAAAATATGGAAATGGATACGAAATCTGTCGATTTGAAACCAAAGTACGTAGCGCGCTCAGTATTAGACCCGCAAAACTTACGTCCTAAAGCGCCGTCAATTTATCGAATTCAAGTATTAGCAACCTATAAAGTCATTCCGTCAGATTACCTAAATTATCTGAAAGGCAACTATGGCAAAGTGTATTCCTACACTCACGGCTTATGGAAGCGTTATTGCGTTGGTGAGTTTAGCGATATAGATGATGCAAAGAAGTTTCTTGAAAACATGAATATCAAAGGTGCTTTTGTCGTTGATTACACGAAGAAAAGGTACGTTGAATTATGATCAAGTTTCAAAAAGGAAGTTTGACGGTCGAAGTTGCGATGGGCTTACCCGTTTTGATCATGGTGCTATTTACCTGGTTTGACTTGTCTGTACTTACGTATTCGATGGGGGTAACCGACCATGCGCTGACGACAGCTGTGATGAGTAGTAAAAAACAAGGTAGTTCTAGCAACTCGGAAAAAGTGGACTATCAAGATGTGGTCAAAACCAAACTAGAATCTAGCGGTGGTGCCTTATGGTCGAAGGTTGTTGACCATTCATCGGTATCTGCATCGGTCTATTACTTTAAAAATTTGTCTGATTTTGTTCAATGTAACCGTAGCGGCCAAGCCTTAGATGATTGCCCCAATGTCAAAAAGGGCGATGCAGTGGCGAACTCAGTCAATATGCCGATAGCCATCTATCAATTGAGTTTCACTTATCACCCTTTGTTTAACTTTGTTATGCCAAGCATGAGCATTAATCGAGAGATGGTCGCAGTTCAAGAATATGAACGATGCACTTTCAAATTAGGTGAGGAGATCACTTGTGGTGGCTAAGTCGAAACAAACCGGAGCCTTTATCGTTGAACTCGCATTGGTATTACTCTTTTTTGGTTCAATCATTGCCATGCATATCAACTACACGATCGCAGTAAACAAGAAAGGGCAGTTGGATAGAGTGGTTTATTCCATCGTAAGCGTCATAAGCGAGCGTCGACAGTTGTTCGCCAACGAACTTAATATTTGTGGTGAGAACGGTAGACATTGTGAGGCACAAGTAAATAACGCGTTTTACATGGCGAAAGGCATGCTGAAACGTACGTTACCAGATTTTGATGCCAGCGAATTAGGCATGAGAATCACGGAGCTCTCGTTAGAAGAAAAGGACACTAAGCTCGTTACGTTTACCAACTTCAAAGGCAAAACAGAAGATTGTAATTTTCCAGATCTGAAGGAAATCACGGTGGCAGAAGCGAAGAAGCTATTACCACTGACGACACAGAACCGACGTCTTCCGCTTTATCACGTATCTCTATGCTACAAAACACCTTTCAATATCATCGGTGTAATGCGTGGTGAGCCGATCAAGGTTGTGACCAGTTCATACTCATTTGCAAGGATTTAATATGAAGGGCTTCACTAAGCAGAAAGGAGTGGCTGGAATCATATTTGTTTCGTTTCTCCCTATATTAATCATCACTTTCTCATTTTCTGTCGGTTACACACAACGTTTACTTGCGCACTCAAAAATCGAAGAAGCGGCTGAAGTAGCAAGTCTTGCTTTGATCGCAAGCCCTGGTAAAGACAATAAAGACGACCAGGACTATGCGCAGAGAATTGTTGATTTATACATTACTGACAACATCAGCGATATCGAGATCAGCGTATCCACCAAAAAGTGTGAATACAAAGATGGCTGTGTTCAACGGAATAATGAGCTATCACCATTTGCTGACTTCACTGTTGTCGCGACTGCGGAGCATGACTCGTGGATCTCACACAACGAAATTGGTGTAGAACCCAAGTTCAAGGTCTCTGGTGACTCGATTACGAGAAAATACCTACCTCAGCCCGTTGATATCTACTTCATATTGGATACCAGTCAATCGATGAGTAACCCATGGTATGGTGAAAGAAACAAGACTCAAATGCAGGTCGTAAAAGATACGATTACCAGAGTCGTTAAAGAGTTGGAGAACTTCAAAACCGGTCCGGATAAGAAAAGTCGAGTTGCGCTTTTAACTTATAACGCCTACAACGCAAAGTTCGATAAAGGCGCTGGTCGAGTGAAGTTATACGATTATGCAAGTGAGTTTTCTCACACTGAAGCATCATTTCAAAGCATTGTTGATAAAATGTTTGAAGAGAATGTTGATGCACAAAAAGTCTACCATGCTAACTATTATAATCAGGCACGAGATATTCCATTAACAGTCGATTATCAGGACTTTATCAATATATTGAATTCCAACAAGGTAATGCCTGCAAGAGGGGGCGGTACCGACTCTTGGTTAGGCTTAATTGCTGCGGCGAAAGAGGCGGACAAAGTTAAGAAAGAAGATCGAAACCCGGAGCAGGTATTTATCTTTCTCTCTGATGGTGCAGATACAGATGTACGATTTCCTGATGAGATCCAAAGAAGTCGTGCGTATAGAAGTAAATACGACGTAGTTACAAAACGTTACGAAGACGCGTATGGAAATGTTCAATATCAGCAGGTTTATGACAAATTCTTAAAGTCATTAGTGAGTGAGCATGGTTTGTGTGAAAGCCTTAAGAAAAGAATATCTAGTAAAGAAAATAAGTTTCAAAGTGAACATGCGAAGCTAGAGGGTGAAAAAACCAAGGTCACCATGGGCGTAATAGGTGTTAACTACAACGTACAAAAAGATGATGGTTTCGGTGAGTGCGTTGGTGAGAAAAACATTTATCATGCTAAAAATGGTAAAGACGTTTACAAATATATATTAAATCTGATTAACGAAGAAACAGGACGATTAAAAGATTAAAATGAAAAAGTTAATACCATTTGCGATTATTTTTACTTCAAATGTCGCGCTCGCTAATTGTATCAACCAAAGTGAAAACTATGTTACTTCAAAAGTTTTGAAAAGCTCTGATACAAAAATTACTCAGGTGGATGGAAAACTCGCATCAGTAATTAATGAGGATCTTTCCATTGTGCAAGATGAAAAAATTGAAAAGGTTGAAGCTACAAACGCCACGGAAAGTTGCACATTTGATAAGAACTCAATGTCGTTAGTTCTACACTATGATACTAATGAGCACTATCTAACAAACGTACATAAACAAGCTATATCAAAGTATTTAGAACTGGTTAACGAAGACAAACGTATTCTCGTTGAAGGGCACACGGATGATGTCGGAAGCCAGGCTTACAACAAAAGTTTATCCCTTCGACGTGCAAGCACTGCCTCAAAGTATTTAAAGAAAGATCTGGGGCTTGGCAACAGAATTGTGGAAAAGGCCTTTGGGGAGTCTGTGCCTATATGTAAGGTGAACGAGAATAAGCTGTCAGGCTGTAACCGTCGAGTTGTATTAACTATAGAGTAATGAGCAATCCACTATTTGCTGTTGTAATTTTAATATTCATGTGCTCAATCTTATGTGGTATTTAAAAGCTTAGTTTTTACTAAGCTTTTATTTTTGTGAATATTATTTCTGTAATGTATAAATTAGTTGTCTCAATCAATGAAATGTAAACATATTTTCGTGTCGATATTTTTGTTTTTTGGTAACGCTTACCATTCCTATGCTGAAGTAGAAAAACCAGCGATGAGCGCCCAACTAGAGGAGTATGTATATAACCCTCGTATACTCAAAGATGTTTCTGACACTTTATTAGGCATCGACTTAAATAAAAATAATATCAGAGATGATGTCGATAAAGTCGTTAACCACCTAGAAGTAACAGAAGCTGATAAAGAGTTTATGTTACGTTATATCCAATACGCGACAAGTATATTAAGTTATGATTTCGCAAAAGATAGGTTAGAAAATCCGCTGATTGCTAGCGAACTCTACAAAGAACTCAATTATATAAATAGCTGCTATAAAGAGTCAGGTGTTGATGGTAAAGATTTATATGATTCAATAAATGCATTAAACGTATTGATGTTTAATACAGACGCTAGAATCATTGCCTATCTACATTATGAAAAGTACTTGGATATTAGAAATACATACGAGTTGCTAAGCTATGATTGTAAAAACAAAAAATATCATCAAGTTTAATCGCGATATCTTTGCCATTTAAAAAGCTCTGTTATTTAAAAACGAATTTAGCCACCATTACTTTTGTTCTGTCTATACAATTATTATCAGTACACGAGGTAAAGCCGCTAGATAACCGCGCCTAGCTTACCGATACAACTGTATGGTTCTTGGCATCGGGAACAAGCAAAGAGCTAAGATTTGTAAAATGGTTTTAGCGTTTCTTTGATGTTGTTTCGAATACGCTTGTGGTGCAGGTTGTTTTTTTCTCTTTTGTGATAAATGAAATGGTAGGTGACAAGGTTTGACTCAATGGGCAAGTCAATCACTTGTAAGTCTAGTTGTTCCTTCCATTTCATTGCAAAAGACTGGGGGATTATCGCGATATTGTCACTCTCAATCACATTTAACACGACGCCAGAAAGAGAAGATGCCACGGTTTCGACTTGTACGTTATTTAGGTATTGGTTGTGATTGGTCGTTTGGCTCACAGCCCATTCATCAGTCAGCACGCAGTGTTTCTCTTTAAAAAACTGCTTGGTATTGATTTGTCCATTTATTCTCGGATGTGTTTTGCGGCATACGACGACATTTGACTCTTCGTGAATCACCTCATTGACCAGCGTAGAATCATCAGACTTGATTGAATCAATGACTAACGCAATTTTCTGCTGATGAAGCAGTTCCAGTAACAGGTTTTTTGTCGCGGCAGCTTCGTGAACAGAAACGTTGTTAATCGACGATAAACTACCCGAAAATACCTCTGAGCAGTAAACCTTAAATTGAGGCGAAATGGACAATGCATTCTCTACCATACACAGTGCTTGCCTTAGTTTGGGGAGCAAGTTCTGCCCTCTAGAAGTCAGGGAAATTGAACGTCCTACCTTGGTGAAGAGTTGGTATTCAATTAGTGCTTCCAAGCGCCTAATGGAAGCACTTACTGCTGGTTGCGTCACGCCAAGGTGCTCAGCCGCTTTGGTGTATGATTGATATTCTGCAGCAATTAAAAATGTTTGGATTAAGTTTAAATCCAGTTTTTTATTAGTCATCAAAGTTATGGTCTGTTGTTATTTTAATATTGATTGCTTAATCAATATACCTCTAAAACAAAGAACAATTAACTTCGTTGATGTTATACAGAATATATCAAATATTAATATCTCACCGGTAAATGAAACGTTACCATTGAGAAGAATCGAAAGGCTTTAAAAAACAACTAATTATCGTTAATGGATGAAAGTGTGCTTTCAATTATTGGAATCAGCCATTTATAAATAGGACTATTGCGATGGCGATAGTGCATGTATAGGTAAATATCTTGAGACTCGCCTTTGAAGGAGGCTTTTAGTTGTGGAGAGAGTGACAAACTTTTGAGTCCGGAAAGATGCTTTCTTGAAAGAAACGCAGATGTGGGGAATAGAGCATCTGTCTCCGAAATCACTTCTAATAGAGACAAAATGGAACTGGACCTAAAAGCGGTTTCGGTTTCAATGTTTTCACGCTCTGCCCAGCACTCAATAAGCGTTCTGTTCTCATTCCAATCTGGGACGATGGCAGTGACAATTGGGTATAGACTTAAGTCATTACAATCGATCGCTTGATCTGATAAAGGGTGTGCATCTCTCGCTAATATCTGAAATTCATCGGTGGCAAGGTGCTTGGTTTGTAGTTCTTTTGGGACATTGTTTAGAGGGTAGTTGATTCCCAAATCTAACTCACCATTAATCAGTTTACTAATGGTATTTGAGCTCCAACTTTCTGTTTCTATTGTGATATTAGGAGCGATATCTAATAACTTTAAATGCAATTTAGCAGGGAAGGAGACGCCAAAAAATCCATTAATTGCGATTTTTATATTCGCGGAACTGCTTTCTGGCGAAAATTCATCAAGCTCTAAAATGAGATTCGATAAATCATCCATTATTTTAGGTAAGCTATCGGATAAAAGTTGTCCTTTGTCCGTAGGCTTTAATCCATACCTCGTTCGCACAAATAGTGGGTCGTTAAAATGCTCACGTAGACGTGCCATCGCCCGGCTGACAGCAGGTTGAGTGATGTTGAGCCTCTTGGCTGCCGCGACTGTTTTCTTCTCTTCCGATACTACTCTAAAAATCTTTAGCAGATTCAAATCTAAATTATGTAACGGCTTTTTGTTTTTATCTTTATTTTTCATTCGATTACGTTCTGGTGGTGTAAGGCGTATCCGTGTTTGCATAAATTAACTTATACCAAAATTGGTATATTACCAATAATAAATGGTCAATTTATCTCCTTATCTATGAACCTTATGATGATGGTGGGTTTGAGATATGAACAAAGAATAATCGGTTCAACATTAACCTAGTCTTGAAAAGACTTGTTCTCATTTGAGCAACACCATCTAATAAGATAAGGATTACTTCCATATGAAAAAGCGCATTTTAGCAGTAGCAGTGACGAGTATGCTTCTGTCTGCCTCTGTCTTTGCACAAGAAACGGTGGTTCCAAGCCGCGTGGGTGATTTGAAATTTGAATCAGATTTTCCGACACAAGAAACAATGAAAAACATGTTGAATGAAATGGATTTTCAGCGTGCAACCCAAGCTTATCTTTGGGGAATCCCTGCCTCAAGTATTATGGAATGGCTGAACGTTAGCCGTAATGGTTTTAAATTTGAAGAAGGTCAAATGGGTTTCTTCAATACCCTTAAGCAAAAACAAGGCATTATTACCGCCAACTTCACAACGCCTTATGTTATCGGTACGTGGAACCTAGAAAAGACAGGCCCGCTAATTATTAACCTTCCTGAAGCTAAGATGGCGGGCATGATGCTTGATGTCCATCAGCGCGTACTGTCTGATTTGAGCTTATTGGGCCCAGATAAAGGTAAAGGTGGCAAATACTTGATTGTGCCACCGGGTGAAAAATACAAAGATCTAAATCCAAAAGGCTATTACGTAATTAGACCGAAGACCAATGTTGTATATGGTGGCATCCGTATTCTTGAACCGGATGTTGATCGCGTAGTGAAACAAGTGGTGCCAAACATCACAACGCAACCATACGCCGATGGCAAACTAGGTCGTAAAATCCCGGTTGCTCAAGTGCCGGAAATTGATTGGACGCATATTCCAAAAGATGGCTTGGAATACTGGAAGACCATCCATCAAATCATCCAAGAAAACCCAGTGGAAGAACGCGATCGTTTTGTTATGGCTCAGCTGAAGTTCTTAGGTATCGAGAAGGGTAAACCGTTTAACCCAACAGAAGAGCAAAAGAAAATTCTGCTTGAAGCAAGTAAAGTTGGCCGAGCAATGGCGCAATCAAATGATTACACCAAGCGTTTTACACAGCCGTACTGGAAAGGCACGAATTGGAAAGATGCCATCAGTGTGTCACTTGATCAACGAAGCGAAAACTACGATGAACTTGATGAGCGTGCGGCTTGGTTCTACGAAGCGATCACGGTTTCTCGCGGTATGAAGAGTACGATTCCAGGCTTTGGTCAGCGTTACTTAGTAACGTATCAAGATAGTGATGGTAACTGGCTTTCAGGTGAACATACCTACAAACTGCATGTTCCAGCGAATGTCCCTGCATCAAACTTCTGGTCGACGACGGTTTACGATGAAAACAATCGTCTGATGATCATCAACGATGCAGGCTCACCAGACATTTCTTCTCGTAAGAATTTAAAAGTTAATTCTGACGGTTCGATTGACGTTTACTACGGTCCAAAGCCAGTGAAAGGTTATGAGAACAACTGGGTACAAACGAACCCAGGAGAAGGTTGGTTTACGTATTTCCGCTTCTACGGCCCAACAGAGCAAATGTTCGATAAGAGCTGGACGATGGGTGATATCGAACTCGTCAAATAGAACATTGGTATCAATATAGGGAAACACACGTCTCCCTGAGTTATAACACGGCACCTCAAAACTGAGATTGCCTGTGGCAAAACTAAGCTCGGCTGCAGGACTGTTTTACCTGTGGCTGAGCTTTTTACTAAATAAACAAGACTTATCAACTGGCTAAGTCTTGAGAATAATCTGATGGCGCGTTTTCCAACTTTCCAGTTGTTTATTGGCTGAAACACAGAACATTTACTGTTGAGATATTGAACGCAAATATCGTGTAGTCAAAGGTGGAATATCTTGTCAGAATGTCCTTACTTATTTTTAATTAATCAATTAAAAACATATAGTTAATTGTCATTTCGCTAAAGTTCGAAATTTGACTTTTTTGCTGATCAATTTAGTCTGGCTTTCCAATTAGAGGAAGCATTTATGTTCAGCATTCTAAGAAAAATAATCATACTTACCGCAACCGTAACCAGTCTTGCGGTTTCCTTTAATGCGCTTGCGAAAGAAAATACAAAAGACAGCATCGTAGTCGGCGTTATCACACAAAACGACTCTTCAAATTCCGTTGTAGACAGTGTCGGTCCATTTTACGGCATCAACCTCGATTATCTCTCTAACATCGCGAAGGTTCTTGGGCTCAACCTAGAACTGCGCGCTTATCAACACATTCCGCCGTTGCTTAACGATGTTGAAAACGGTGTGATTGATGGCGCTGTGGGTTTTAGCAAAACGCCAGAAAGAGAGAAGCGTTTTCTGTTCTCGAAACCCTTTTTCTCCAGCACCATCGCAGCTTGGTATCGCGATGCTAGCTATAAAGATCGTGATATTCGCGATATCAAATGGGTGTGTGTGGAAGGTAGCGTGTACTGCGACAATCTAACCTCGCAGGGCATCGACAACATTATCTATGTGAAAACGCGTTTAGAAGCCTTTGATGACGTTCGACGCGGCAAAGCCAACGCGTTGATTTACACCTATGTGGGTATTACCGAATACCTTGATGCTAATGATATTGTGAAAGGAATTGTCGATATTCCGAATTGGCTGCAAGAAGAGGAGGTGAGTTTTATCGCCTCACTAGACAACCAGAAACTGATCGACAACATCGACAAAATTCTTGAATGGGAGCAGAGCGGTAAAAACATTCGTTCGGTGGCATCAAAAAACCCGTATCACATCAACGACAAGTTGCTGGTGGCATACCGTCGTAATCATAAAAGTAACTTAACGATCACGTACAGCAGCAGTGATGAAGCGTATCCATTTCTTTATCGAGATTCGCACACGGGTAAGCTGGACGGATTCTTCCCAGACTTTATCGACTTAATTCAGTCGCGTACGGGTTTGGCCTTTAGCTATGTGAAACCGACGTCGAGTCTTTCTAATGGGTTGACGGCGTTTGATGCCGATATTGTCCCGGTATCTTATGTGGGCCCAGTCCCTAAGTCAGACTGGCTGATCACTAAACCATTCATGCACAGCAATTACGTTTCTATCCAAGCAGAAGAGAGCGAGCGCGACAAGTCATCGCCAGAAAAAGCGGGCATTCTACTGAGTTTAAAGAAACAAGGGTTGGTGCACTTAGGTGTGTGGCAACAGGATCGTTTTGACCGTTATGACGATTTAAAACAGCTGCTTGCGGATTTGAAATCAGGCGTTTTGGACGTGGCTTACATTCCTGATGACGTTGTTCATAGCATGATTGCGCAAGATCAGGTCGATGGTTTGGTGATCAATGAGCAAGACGTTCTGACGTTCTCGAATGCGTTTGCAGTTGCAAAACACAATACGCAGCTCCAACACATGCTCAACAGCATCATCGAAACCATTGACTCAAATGAGATAGAAAAACTTCTGCGCTCGCACCGAAGCTTCAACCTAGTTTATGGCTACGACGATGAGCAAATGGCAAAATTTTTCTTGGCAGGTGCGGTCGCTTTTTCTCTGATGTTTGCTGCCGCGTATTTCATTCTTGCGCACCTACGTTTAAAGGTGAAATTAGCTGAGCTGAATGCCAATAATGAAGAAGCGGAAAAACAATGGCTGATGGGCATCATTCAAGAAATTAACAGCTTGGTGTTTATTCACGGTGAAGATAACCAGTTGGAAATGAGCAACTGTGCCAACTACAAGAGCAAGCAATGCCAAGAGTGTAAGCTGAAAAGCTGCTTGACTAATGCGCCTCTCGTGAATAACTCGGATGAATTGGCCACTGTAATTGGCGGACAACGCATCTCGGAAGAGGTCGCGTCTGCGGGGTGCGAACTCGGTATTAAACATGTGTATCGAGAGCGTAAAACCATCGCGTCTCCAAGCGGGAAGAAGAAGTTTGTGCTAACGGTGATTCAAGACATTACTCAGCAAAAAGAGCGTGAGCAGGCGTTAATCGATGCGCAAAAAGAAGCACAAACTGCAGTGCGCGCCCGTGAAAACTTTTTAGCGACCATGAGTCACGAGTTAAGAACCCCATTATCGGCGGCGCACGGCATCCTCGATTTGCTGAATCGCCAAGTGACGGCTGATTCAAATCGCGAGTTGATCGCTCAGGCCATGCGATCACTCAATCATTTGAATGTGCTAGTAGACGAAGTGTTGGATTACTCAAAGCTGGAAGCAGGGCAGTTAACCGTTGCTCCCGCTAAAACCGACTTACTCAAAACCTTGTGCGATGTGTTTAGAAGCTTCGAGCCAAGAGCGCTTGCGAAAGGTTTGGATTACAAAGTTACGATCAAGCCGTTTTCGGATGCGTTCATTGAAATCGATGCACTGAGATTAGTGCAAATCACCACCAATCTGCTCTCAAATGCCGTGAAATTCACAGCAGAAGGCGAGATCGGAATCAGTGTCATCCTGCACGAAAAGCAGCTTATTTTGAAAGTTGCAGATACGGGCATCGGTATGACGGATGGCCAACTCGAAGGCATTCTCAACCCGTTTGTTCAAGCGGATGACAGCATTACGCGCAAATATGGCGGCACAGGGTTAGGGCTGAGCATCGTTGACCGATTGATCGAGTGTATGGGCGGCGTGCTCTGCATCGATTCACAATTCGGTTTGGGTACGACGATCACCGTCAAATTGCCAATTGAGCGTTGTGATTCAGAACCAGAAGTGCGTTTGAACTGGACTTACAGCGAGGCATTGCCACTCAGCATTCGTCAGTGGTGTGACGCATGGAAAATGCAGCCAGCAACACTGGCAAGAAGCATGGCGAACCTTTACGCCGCACAAGACAACGAAGCGGGCTTTGATGGTGTGATGCTGCGCGATGATCGAGAAATTCTCGGTAGTCTCACGTTGCGAGAGCTTCAATACCCAGATGCGCTGTTCAACTTGCTTAGCCAAACGCAGCAAGAGACCAAATTGGACGAGCTTAAGTCCGAAGAAGTTTCGTGGATTCTCGGAACGGTATTAGTTGCCGAAGATAACCCAATCAACCAAAGCGTGATTTCAATGCAGCTGCGTGAGCTTGGTATCGAACCTGTGATTGTGAATAACGGTCGTGAGGCTTGGGAGTACATCAACCAAGATGAAAACGTCGTGTTGCTGCTGACCGATTTTCACATGCCAGAAATGGATGGCTATGAATTGATCAAACATGTGAGGGCGTCTGGTTTCAAATCGCTGCCAATCATCGGTGTGACGGCAGAGGATGCTCGCCTTGCTAGCGAGCGCACACAAGACATCGGTATTGATGATGTACTTTACAAGCCTTACGACCTCAACAAATTGAAAACCGTTTTGGTGCCATTTATTGGCAAGAAAGAAAAGACCCGATTACCGGATTGGATTAAGCGTTTTAAAACGCAAGACGCAAAAGAAATTGCGCGTGTGTTTAGCCAATCTATGGCAACGGATATTGAAAACCTACAAGCAGCCTCGACTGAGCGAGATAAAAAACGGGTTATCCACGGCATCAAAGGTGCAGTTGGGGCAATTGGAATCAGCATGCTGACTGAGCTTTGCATTGAGGCAGAGCGAGTCACCGCGACAGAGTTTGACAGGCGAGCCGCGGAGCTAATTTTACGAATCGAGCAGGAGATCGACAATATAGACTATTGGGCAGAGATGAATGAATACACAGCTTAATGTGATGGTGATTGATGACCATCCACTACAAACCACAATACTTACGCAGATATTGAATCGCTATTGCGCGCAAGTAACGTCCTTCAACGGTGTCGATGATGCGATTCAATGTGCGCAACGTCAGCATTTTGATGTGATTTTTTGCGATATCCAGATGCCAGGAAAAGACGGCATCGACATGATGGAAATGCTCGATCAGATTCAATACCAAGGACAAGTTGTGTTAGTCAGTGCGATGGAGCTGACCATCATCTCTGCGGTGCGTGCCATGTGCGAAGGGTTTAGCTTTGAGGTGTTAGGGAAGCTGCCTAAGCCGTATGACGAAAACCAAGTGGTTGAACTGCTGAGCCTAATGAAAGGTGAAAAAACCAAAAAGGCGACGTTTATTCAACCCATTGAAGTGCAGGATCAAGAGTTCTTATTCGCGTTGGGTGAAGGGCGAGTGAAAAACTATTACCAACCGCTGGTGGATGCGCAAAGTGGAGAGGTTCTTGGGTATGAAGCGCTCGCGCGTTGGAGTCATCCGATTTATGGCGTGTTGTCACCTTACCACTTTCTGCCGATTGTTGAACGTTGTCATCTCTCTGCCGAGTTGTTCCAAGCCGTCTTGAATAACGCGATTTATGACATCAAGCATCGGGGTTTGACGCAAAAAGTATCCATCAATGTTGATCATGAAAACTTGGAAGATCCGGAATTTTCACATCGCTTTTTGCAGCAATGCCTTGAGAACGAGATTGAACCCTCTCAAATCACCATTGAAATTACAGAGCGCGACACGTTCCAAACCAGTGCATCTCTGTACAAGAACTTACTCAAGCTAAGAATGAACGGCGTCACTGTCTCAATTGATGACTTTGGCACTGGCTCATCGACGTTTGAAAAACTGGCTCAACTGCCGTTCAACGAGCTAAAAATAGATCGCTCGTTTGTGCAAGGCGTCGAGTGCGATATGAAAAAACGCAACATCGTTGTCGCCATCTGTGCGCTGGCGAAAAGTTTGAACATACGGCTCGTCGCGGAAGGAATTGAAGATGAAGTCACGCTTCAAGTGATGCGTGAATACGGAATTGATCTTTGCCAAGGTTTCTACATCGACAAACCCATGCCTTTAGAAGCAATAACCATACTGAATGAAAGATATGAATAAAATGAATTGTTTGATCTTTGATGATCACCCTCTAGTTTGCGTTGCAATCAAATCCTTACTGAAAGAGCTGGGGATGACCAATGAAGTGTTTACCGCAACGTCTGCTAAGTCTGCATTTAAGACATTAAAAGAGAGCAACATTGAACTGCTGATTTTGGATGTGAACTTGGCCGATTGCGACGGCTTTGATTTCTACAAACGCATCAAATCCCACGGTTATGAAGGCAAGGTCATTTTCTTCTCGGCGGAAACTAGCCAAATGTACAGTCAAATGGCGTTTCGATCTGGCGCAGATGGTTATGTGTGCAAATCGGAAAATCACGACATTCTGAAAGACGCTATCGAAGCGGTGGTGAAGGGCTATACCTTCTTTAAATTTAAGCAAGTCGCGAACGAAGTAAGAGAAATGCCGCAACTTTCGAGCAGAGAAAGTGCCGTGATGAAGTATTTGCTGCAAGGCAAGTCCAATCGAGATATCGCGTCTGTGTTGTCGATTAGCGATAAAACCGTCAGCACTTATAAACGCCGCGTACTGGATAAATTTAACGTAAAGAACATTGTCGAGCTAACAAGAGTAGCGGGGACCTAAGGAGACACCATGACATTTAAAAGCATCGCGCTGTCTTTCTTTGTGGCGACGTTACTGTTTGCGACTTCAACAATGATGATAGGCGCTGTGTTGATTTCTTATGAAGTAAAGCAGTTCAACACCTACGCAAATAACCTAGCCAAAATAAAGCAAAAAGTCATTTTAATGGGGCTGCTGACGGAAGCGAAGCTCGAACAATACAAAGGCTTGAGCGTGGATGAAGTGGAAGCTCAAACTGAGTTCAGCTTCCAAGACGCGATTTACTCGCTGTCACCGTACGAAAAGCTGAATTACGTTGAAGCCGTCGCGCGCAAATCGCTGCATCAAGCCGAAGCGTATTTATCGAATGCGTTTAATCGACAAAATGCCATTATGTACTTTCGCTCTTATACTGGGAGCAAGTTGATTTTAGAGCGACCAATCAAAGCGTTAGAAGGTGTGAAGGCCACATTCGATGTCGATTGGTGCAAGAGCAACTACTCTTGCGTTCTGGCTGCGTGGAAAGAACAACTGACTGATCGCGTGTTGTTTTCTCTGCCGTTTAAAACCACCTACTCGGATGACATGGCAATAAGCATCATGAGCCCGGTTTATTTCCAAGGTGAGTTAGTCGGCGAGTTTTCGGAACAGCTCTATCTTTCATCACTTTATAACGAAGGGAAAGCCGTCGACGTACAGATCTCCAATGGCAACAAGCAAATGGTGATCTATTTTTCGGGTTATCCGTGGCCATCGTTCGCGTACACCCAATCTTTTGTGGCAGACAACAACAACTTGATTGTCTACATGTACCCGTTCAGTAAAGTGATGGTGGATTACAGCTTTCTGTTTGTTATTTTCTTTTTGGCAACCTTGGCGTATTACAACAAAGCGCATGAATCCAAAGAGAGCAAACTTCGTCTGGCGACGGCACTGACGAATGTGACAAAAGACGATTTAACTGGGTTACTTAACCGCAGGGTCTTTAAAGATAGCGAATTCAAACGCCGCTTGAAAACGGCCCCTTATTCCGTCATTGCCATTGATGGCGACAGGATCAAGCGAATCAATGATCGCTATGGTCATCACGTTGGGGATGAGGTTATCGAGATCATTGCCGATGCGATGCGTAAAGTGTTCAGAACCAGCGATTATCTCGTCCGAACAGGGGGCGATGAGTTTATCGCAATCTTGCCGGGGTGCAGCATCAGTCAGTCTTCGATGTTGGCGAAAAAGTTACGTAGCGTTGTCAAAGACAACCGACTTAAAACGTTAGACATTGAAGTCAGCGTAAGCACTGGCGTTGCGGCAAACGAATCACACGAATCACTGCAAGATGTTATCGTTCGAGCGGATGAAGATCTCTATGAGATGAAAAAACGCAGACAACAATCACAGTAAGTAATAGTTTTATTGATAAAAATGCCAAGTGATTGGACATAACCATGACATAACTGTTTGATTAATTTGACCAAACAGAAAGAGTGGTCTTTTATATTAGAGCAGCCAGCAAACAATGGCTGCTCTAATTATTTTCTGACCTTACATCTGGTGTCGCGTGTGAACAAAGATCTCGACTTAAACCTACTCAAAATTCTTGTCTTATTGGATAAGCATCGCCAACTCAAGCCCGTTGCAAAAGCGATGGGGAAAAGTGAAGCGTCCATCAGTAAATACCTTGCCCGATTACGACTTCAGCTTAACGATGAGCTGTTTATCCGACATCCTCACCACATGGAGCCGACGGACTATTTAAAGCGTCAACTGCCTAAAATTGCCGACGCGTTGGAAAAGCTTGAAACCTGCTTAATTAGTGGCGAGTTTGAGCCAGAAAACTACGAAAAAGACATCACAGTCTGTTTACCGCAAACCGCTCAATACTCATTCGGTCACTTGCTCGCAATGGATTTGATGGAGCTGTTCCCTAAAGCACACATTTCAGTGGCCACCATTACTGAGTACACGGTTGAAGAGATCATCCTAGGCAAGGTGGATGCGCAGCTTCATTACTTTAACGATGACTTACCGAAATCTGTCCATCAGAAATTCATTGGTTATGCACCCGCAGTGGTTGTGGTTCCGGAAGAGTTGGGGATTACAACTCTTGAAGAAGCTGCGCAATTACCATTCATCATGTTAGAAATCATCGGCTGGAAAGAGAAAGAGCAGCTTGCCAAGCGCGCAATGGAGAGTCACGGTATGGTGATCAACCGAATTGCAGCGTTAGATAATGTCAGCAGCGTGTTGAAGCTAATTAAGCAAAAGAGTGCGGCAACGGTGTTACTTGAGTATCAAGCGCCAATAGAAGGGTACAACTTTATACGAGTACCGGAATCTTACTACCCGAATGGTTGGCCCAAGATTGTGGTGCAAATGAAGCAAAGTCACCGGCATGATGCAATGCACCAGCTGTTAACTGGCGCTATTGCAAAATACATGAGTGCTTAATTCTCAGTGCTTAGCGGCAAAACTGAATGTTTTCTGACTGAGGGATAGTATGCAGCAGCTCAATCAATGAGTCTGCGTGGTACTTCTTCAAGATACGTGTTTTGTAAGTACTGATCGTTTTAGCGCTCAGTGAAAGCTGCTCAGAAATCTTCTTATTTGAGTAGCCTTGCGCTAAGTAATGGAACACCATAGCTTCGCGGTTTGATAGCGTCACATCACCCGATGATGGCGTGTGAGTCGACTTAAACATCGAGTAACCGCGAGACACACTCACAATCGCATCGGCGATAGTTTCTCTTGCTTCATTCTTGTTTAAGAAGCCGTTAGCGCCCATTTCGTAAGCGGCTTTAGAAAGGCTAGAGTAGTCACGTGAAGAGACAAACAACAGTCGTCCACGATAGCCCGTCGCTAAAATGTTTTTGGCTAAACGCATACCATCTCGGTCGCCAAGCACTACGTCTAATATAATCAAATCAATCCTTTGACTTCGAACGAGCTCCATTACTTCCGCACTGTCAGTGGTTTGGATTACTTCAGCTGTGTTGATTGCATTTTCAACAAGAGAAGCAAGCGCTTCGCTGTACAATGGCTGGTCGTCGATAATAAGAACGTTATTCAAAGTGAACCTCATCTAATATTTCAACTAGTACGCTGTCAGGCAACAGCTCGATTGGATGAGTAGGATTGTAGGAAAAACCTTGCTGAGAGGAAGGAAAATGACTCTTTCCAAAAATGAAAATCAGTGTCTTATTTTTTGGAATGTTGGCAGCAGCCATTGAAACACTTAACGATGAGAAAATTGTGTAAAAACACGCTCTGACAGAAAACTAACAAACAGAAAACGTTAATTCATCCATTGCTGACCGTGATGTTCTGTTTCGCATATTGATACATGTTGTTGTATTTAATGGATTGTAATTCTCGGTTATCACACAAGTTTCGTATTACGCGGTCACAATGCTCGAGCTTACGATAAATTGCGTATTCGCCGCGATACTCAAATGGGCGAAGTGAGGCTAACCTCACAATCGCTAAACAGATTTTCTTGGAGTGAGGAAGAAGGTCGTGCAGTTGAAAGTAGCGATCAAAGTGCGGCGTGATTGAGGAGGTTGAAATCGACTTCTGAGCGGTAATTTGTCTTCGGATTTGCTCGATTTTGGTCTGCGATTCTTGTAAGCGCACTTCCAGGCTTTTGAGCATGTGCACTTGACTTCGGAAAATACTTGGATGTTGCGCCTCGGCAATGGCTCGGCGAGCACGTGGCAACATCGATTTCATTTCACTTAAAAATGAACAACGTTCGAGCAGTACGCACAGATGGTAAAGATCATAGAAGTGCGACAGTTGATTGCTGGCTAGTACCGCTCTGACTTGAGAAATAGCGGCTTTTAAATCACCACGAATCAGCGAGATGTGCGCGTCAATCAATGCAAATTGGGCTTTGAATTGCGAGTTCTTCTCTATTTCACCAATCAGTGGGTTTAATCCAAACAGAAGGTTTTCAAAGCATTGATTTGAAGGTGCATTGAGCGCTCGGTATAAGTGGCAGCGCACAAAATTCAGTTTGGTGAAGATGCCACCTCGGAAGGTATTTTCGTTCTTTTCGTAGTAGCGCTTAATGTAAGTGACCGCGTCATCGTAAGATTCGCTGGCTAAAGAGAGGTTGGTGATCACCAGTTCACGCTCAGAACCAGCATCCAACAACATGGCCGATTGCTTAAGGTGTTTGATCGCTTTAGGAATGTCTTCACTCAGCACCGCCATGTTAGACATTTCATCGTGATAGTAGGGGTTCTCTTTTTTACTGCTCAAGCTTTCCAGAACTTCTTGTGCTTTCTCTAAGTCATCGGTCTCGATTAGCGTGTTGGCGAGTGCAGTTTTAATCCAGTCAAAATTGTCTTCTTTGAGTAACTTTTCGTATTCGCTACGGGCGCTAGAAAACTGTTTGTTTTGCACCATTGCATGCGCACGGTAACGTCTGATCAGTTTTGAATATTCGGGATGAAAGGGAAGAAGGGTATCGGTGGCTTCAATCACGCCTTCAAAGTTCATCTCACGCAGTTTTTCGTAAATCGGTAGTAGCACGCTTCTGCGCTTCATGGCTGACAGCAGTCGGTTGCGAAAAAATGTGTGATTAAACGGTTTTAGCAAGTAGTCATCAGGGTCGCAGTCCACTATTGAACGTACGATCTTGTGATCATTTTCTCCGGTCAAAAAAACGAAAGTTGTATGTGCAGGCAGAATTTGCGCGTGCTTTAACTCTTCTAACAACTGAAAGCCATTGAGCTGGGTTTGAAAGTTGTAGTCACAAATCACCAAATCAAAATGCATTTGCTTACAAAGATTGATGACCTCAAAAGGTTTATAAGCGTAATAGATGTCACTTAAATCGAGTTGTCGAAGTATCGCGGTCACGCTACTCGTAACCAGTCTGGAATCGTCAGCGACCAGAACTTTACACAGATTACGGTCAAAACTCATGGGTCAATCCTTGTGCAGTCAAAGCGTGTAATAAAATTCAATGCAGCGGAAGCTTAAATGTTTCTCTTGAGGTTTTTTTGAGGGAAGAGAATCGCTTTATGTATGTTGAGTAACCCAATGATGGACGTCATTCACGCTTAGCTCTAGATCGGTGATGAGTTTCTCTAACGCCGTTTGATAAAGGGGGGAATCAGATCGGCCCAATTGTTCGGTCAATAAAGCGGATTGATGAATATGCTCCAAGCCTATTTGTGCGAGCCCGCCTTTAATCTTGTGCACGGTCTGGAGTAAATGTTTTGGTTCGTGTAGATGCGCTTTTAACGCTTCGAGATCTTCTGTCATGGTTTCCAGATACACCTTTGCCATGTGGTGTTGCATATCGGCTGGAAAGTGAGTTAACCATTGAGTATGTAGAGAAGAGTCTGAATTCATATAAGTAGAGCATCGTTTGTTATTGATTAAGAACAGATAAATAGTTATTAATTTTAAGAAACGGGTCAAGTATAGGACTGTTTTTAAACTAATTCTAAATTATTGATATATAATGTTTTGTTGTAGTTGTGAGGCTTTTCCTACATCAAAATAGGAAGCCAATAAGGGAGAGGTTGCTGCACTACACTCGATAGCTACGTTTCAAATTTCTTCATGTTAGAAATGAGTGGCATTTTATTGCTATCTTCTGAGTTGTAACTTCGCTTGTGGCATAAAGCATTCGCTCAAATTATTCCTAAACTTTTCAGTGTTATGGCCGCTATAGAACCTAACGAAGGCGGGAGAGTGTAATCTCTACCGAAGTCTTGTTCAAAATTGAGACATATTTTCACTGTTTGAGATGGAAGTGTGCAGTAATCGTCCTTTTGAAGGTTTACAAACACAGTCGTAAAGACTAAAAAGGACGCTTGGATTTTTTGCCGTAGGAAGAAGTTCTTTACGGTATTGCATCAAGCCTTTTCTTGACGCGTTTTTTGGATATTGGGTCTATGAGTAACGTAACCAGCACCATTTTGACTGAAAGTGGTACCAATGAGCTCGAAATTATTGAGTTTCACCTAGAAAAACAATTGCCAGACGGCAGCACCAAAACCTGTTATTACGGTATTAACGTTGCCAAAGTACGTGAAGTGATTCGCGTGCCAGAGACGACAGATTATCCGAACGCGCAACCTCATATGATTGGTGTGTTCTCATCTCGCGATGTCCTAACGCCTTTAGTCGATTTGGCTGGTTGGTTAGGTGTCCCTACGCGACAAGACCTTGAGCGCAAGTTTGTTATCGTTACCGATTTCAACAAGATGACCAATGGCTTCCTAATCGACAGCATTTCACGTATTCACCGTATTTCATGGAATGATGTGGAATCGCCAAGTCAGTTTTTAGAAGCCGGTGAGCAGGATTGTGTTGTGGCGGTCGTTCGCAAAGATGGCAACCTGATTATGATCCTCGACTTTGAAAAGATCATTGCAGACATTAACCCTGAGCTGAGTATGGAAAAATACGACGTGAAAGTGGATAAATCTGTTGATTTGAACCAGCGCATGGTTGGTAAGCGTAACGCGAAAACCATCATGGTTGTGGACGATTCCGCGTTCATCCGTTCTCTGATTCAAGATACCTTGGCGTCGTCAGGTTACAACGTTATCACCTGTAAAGATGGTGGTGAAGCGCATGAGAAATTGATGAGCTTGATTGAGGTTGCGAAAGAAGAACAGCTACCAGTGCGAGAACTGCTGGATGCGGTTGTGACGGACGTAGAAATGCCTCGAATGGATGGCATGCACTTAGTGAAAAGGTTGCGTGAAACCGAAGCATTCCGCCAAATGCCAATCATCATGTTCTCGTCACTAATGAGTGAAGATAACCGAGCAAAAGCACTGTCGCTTGGCGCTAATGACACCATTACCAAGCCAGAAATTGGTCGTATGGTGAATATGATGGATAAATACGTATTCGCTTAATTTGCGTATCGCTCATCAAGCACAGAGTTAAAAGTAATAAGGCTGCCGATTGGCAGCCTTATTTGGTTATGGGCAAGGAAGAATTTCTAATTTATAGCTTTCGTTTGGTGACATTGGTGGCCCATACAAGATGCCACATTGGGTCAGACTCGCACGGGTTTCATCTGCAGCAGCGATAACCATTTCTCGTGTTGTCGACCCCTCAGGGTGATGAAATGTTTTCTAGTCTGAGCCTTCTTCATTTAACCCTTGTACGAGCAGCTTTAGTGATTCGGAATCTGAATCAGGGTAACCATATAAGAACACACAACGCTTTGAACCACCGATATTACAGCCGTCAAATGGCAAATCTGCCATCAAGCCACTGTCTACGAAGTTTGAAACGTACGACTTGCTCTCTAATCCGGCGATGGCCATTTTTCCATATCCAATCCCCAACGCCGACTCAATGGCACCTTTCATACCTTCTAAGCGGGCTTCGCGAGCATCGTTTTGTAAGTTTAAAAAACGTGGTGCGGCGGTGACAGCAAGAATGCCGAGTATCACAATCACCACTACTAACTCAATTAGAGTAAATCCAGTCTGTTTTTTCATATTATTTTCACAGCAAGTTAAAGGTAAAAAAGTAAATAACTGTACGCTTTTTTGTTGTGGAAATAAGTACAGTATTGATAAAAGGGTCAGCATTATAGAGCGATGCAAAATAAAGCGCTAGAGCTCGACATCAATCATTTTGATGATTTTATCAACGGCATATGTGTTGGTTTGGTGTACAGTGTATTCAGTTTTCTGTAAGAAAAGCCTTACGTTGGTAGTGAGGTTAGCGAAAATGAATGTTGTCTAAAAACAGACAAATAGATTGTCTTTTCATGGTCATTGAGGAATGCTACGCAAGGTGGGGTTAGGCAACTATCTCGAAATGCGATAAGTCTAGCGCCCTTATTGATCATCTGAATATAAGAACAATCTAGATGGAATTTGATTCGGTTAACTTGCTTGCGATGGGACTGATTTTTCTCGGTTCTTTTGTCCAAACTGCGATTGGTTTTGGCTTAGCCATTGTGGCCGCGCCATTGCTCATTCTATGGGCGCCCGAATATGTGCCTGCACCTATCTGTTTGGTCGCGTTGTTTATTTCGATCATGAATGCGCTGAAACACCGCAGTAGCGTCGAAATCGGTGGTTTAAAAATGGCATTGATTGGCCGAGTTCCCGGCTCTATTGCTGGTGGCTTCATGCTGTTCTTTGTCTCCACTCAAGCACTGACGTTGTGGATTGGTTTACTCGTTCTGTTCGCGGTTATCGTCAGTGTGCTTCCGTTTCGTATTGAACCAACACCTCAGCGTATGACGTTAGCTGGATTTTTCTCCGGTTTGTTTGGTACCAGCTCGGCAATCGGTGGCCCTCCGATGGCATTGCTATTGCAGCATCAAGAAGCGAATCAGTTACGCGGTAACTTATCGGCATTTTTCGTATTCAGTTCTATCATCTCTTTGGTGGTTCAAATCCCAGCGGGCTTCTTTACGTTGCATCATCTTGTGATTACGATTCCGTTACTACCAGCTGCCGGGCTTGGGTATTGGCTTGCGATGAAAACGACGCAATCGCTGCCGAAAGAAAAGATTCGTTTTGGTGCGTTACTGCTGTGTTTTGTGAGTGGCTTTACGGCAGTCGTACAAGGGCTGAACCTGTAACAATTAGGCGCGATGATAATCACTTTACAAACGCCTTTTGCGCTATAAAATCGCGTCACTTTTTCTTCATCTCAATGAGCAATAGCCTATGAATCATCGTCACTACGGCAATTTTATGGCTGCGTTATCCTTCGTTATTTGGGGATTACTGCCGGTTTACTACCGTTTTCTTCCTAATGCTGCAATGGATGAGTTGCTGGCATGGCGCATTATTGGCTCGGTACCCGTAGGGATTCTTATCGTCTACGCGGTGACTCGCCATTGGCCAAATTGGTCACAGGTGTGGCGAGATAAAAAGTCTCTTTGGTATACCTTTGTGGCAAGTAGCCTAATGTGTATTTCTTGGAGTGCATTTACGTGGGCGTTGACTCACCATCGAGTGATTGATGCAAGCTTGGGCTTTTTCATCGGGCCACTTGTGTCTGTCGCTTTAGGTGTATTTGTTTTGGGAGACAAGCTTTCTAAGGGGCAATTAATTGCAATATTACTCGCAACTTGTGGCGTGTTATACCAAGTGTTTCAATACGGGCAGCTACCGTTTGTTGCCTTAACAATGGGGCTTTTCTTTGCGCTTTATGGACTCTACAAAAAGAAAATCAACTATGATTGGAGCACAACATTGTTTATTGAAGCGCTTGTTCTTGCGCCTTTTGCGTTGGGATATTTGCTGTTCAAACAATGGACGACAGGCGAGCTTGCTTCTTCCGTTGATACGACAACCTTATTGCTTTACTTCGGCAGCGCGCCAATCACGATTCTGCCTTTGATCTTCTACTCAATCGCGATTCGTATTACAAACTTATCGACGGTTGGTTTGATGCAATACATAGAGCCGAGCTTGCAGTTTATTCTTGCTGTCGTGTTCTTTGGGGAGCTATTCGATGACGTTAAAGCGGTTACGTTTGCCTTTATCTGGGTGGGTTTGTTGCTCACGATCTTCGAAGGCGTTGCGAAAGGAATAAAGCGCAAAAAGTTGGCTAATCATTCGGTGTAGGTTGAATCCGGTTTAAACCAAGTTTGGGCCAAACCACGTTCGTTTTAGTTCATCGTGCATCCAAGTAAAACCAAACATAAAAGCGCTCAGTCGAGCGCTTTTTTTATCACTGAAATTCAAGTTATGAATAGCGATGTTTTTCATTATTCGGCATCTTGAAGTTACTTAGGTATAGTGAATAGGTATCTGAATAGAAAGGACTCAACATGATCACTGCACTTTATGCCAGTATTCTGGCTCTACTTTTAGTTTGGTTAGCGTTTCAAGTCATCAAACAAAGGCGCCTTAACAAGGTTGCGTACGCAGATGGCGGCGTAGAAGCACTGCAAATTGCCCGCAGCGCACAAAGTAACGCAAGCGAATACATACCCATTACGCTAATTCTTATGGCGTTGTTAGAGTTTAACGGCGCAGCACCCATTTGGATTCATCTTACCGGTATTATCTTTGTAATTGGCCGCATCATTCATGCCAGAGGTATCCTACAAGAGAGTTTTAAAGGAAGAGTGAAGGGCATGCAGCTGACGTTTCTCGTGATTGTGTCTCTTGTGGTTTTGAATATGTTCTACTTCCCTTACGGAAAATTGTGGTAAGTCTAATAAGTTCCTACAGCGCGAATCTATTTGCGAATTGCTAAATCGAGTTTGCAAATTGCAATGAAAACTGTGAGCAAATAGTCGCTATTGATGAAGTTTTAATGAAATTGATTAAATATCAGCCTGTTTCTGTGCGCTTTAAAGTTGGCACGCCTCATGCTTTAGTACTATTGACCCTTTCTAAGCCGAGGGTCACCTAGCCAACTGACGTTGTTAGTGAACCCAATTGTTCACAAGTATATACAGCCAATCACACACCTTGTGGTTGGCTTTTTTTTATCTTCAGGTTTCCTATCTCTACACGCTATTAGGGTGTTTGCCTTATCGAATAAAACCAACAAGTGTGATAACTTGCGCGCGGTTTAAATGTAATTGGTTGTATTAATGAAGAAAACAATACGTGTAGTAGGTGTGGCATCTTTACTGTGCTGTCAGTCGGTTAATGCGATGAGCGAAAAAGACTGGGACGTTCTAACGGATATTGGCACTTACGGTTTAGTGGCAACCGCTGCAGCTGTGCCAGCTTATAAAGGCGATTGGGAAGGGTTCTGGCAAGCAGGATTGAGCATTGGCACTGCTTCTGGTGTTGGTTTGATTGGTAAAAAGACCATCGATGCAGAACGCCCAGATAAAAGTGACAACGACAGCTTTCCATCCAACCACACTGCAAACGCATTTGCTTCTGCTACCAACCTTTACTTGCGTTATGGATGGGAAGCCGGACTTCCTGCATACAGCATGGCAGCGTTAGTGGGTGTCGGCCGTGTTGAAGCCAAGAAACACTACTGGCGAGACGTGTTGGCAGGCGCGGCTTTAGGCACGTTGAGTGCTTATATTTTTACTGATGCGTATGACGAAAATGTACTGCTTGTACCTTGGGTGACCAGCGAGGATGCGGGTATCTCTATCACTTATCGTTGGTAAGGATATGAGTTAGATATATGAATCGAATGAAAAAAGCCTCGGAAATGTCCGAGGCTTTGTTGTTTATGAAGTTACTTAGAACTGCGCTTTAATCCAGATCATGCGGTGGTCAGATGAAACATCTTTACCATTACCGTATTTGCCGATGCGCGAATCGTTAAACAGTTTACGACCTTCTTCATAAGATGCAGACCAGTAAACGCCGGAATCAACCACGTTTAAGTTTGCAGAAGGCAAGGCGTAGTCTACACCTAAACCAAATGTTGAAGTTATACGGTTCGGGTATGGGTGAGTTGAGCTCTTTTCAACGGCGTGTTCAGCTGCGCCAAAGCTTGTTGGGTACAGGTTGCCGTTCATCACGTCTTGGTTAACCAGCGGATCACTATGCAGATCTTGCATGACAGAGCTAATACCATCGCCAGCAACTGGATCGAGGTTTTGATCGCCCATCATGACGAATTTAGCACCGCTCGCCAAGCCACCTTGTTTACCTGCATCGTCGTAGAAAAATTCTTTTCCTTGGATGTAATGGTGCCAAAATTCCACTTCCGCTGCGTTTTGCGCTTGGTTTTTACCTGGATCGAAAACTGGTGGTGTAGGGTGCGACATCAGAAGATGAACAACCTCATTACCATTGCTGGTCGGGATGATAATTGGTGCATCTACGTGGTTTTTAGAAGAGAGGCGTACTTGAGCCCATTCCTCTGCAGAGTACCACTCATCGCCACACTTCATGTTGTCTGGAATTTTTTGTGAGCCGTCACAGATAGTAATGGTTGGGATTTTCGCGCCTTCTAAATCTTTCCATTTAAACTCTTGGAAGGTTCGTGTATTTGCCGTATCAATTTTGTACTTAGACATTAGGGCAAAGGCGTATTGGCCGTGGTACATGCCAAAGCCCCATGCATCCCCCGGCATTTGGCCGGCAGTGCCGTTGTTGTCGAGGTCAAAATCGCTCAACAAACCTGTGTTGGTAGAGTAAGACTCTGCATAAGGGTATTCGATAGGTTCGAGGTTTGCTTCTCCGCCCGCGCCATCGAGACTTTGTGCAACAGACAGGTAGTTCTTTTGGAAGCCTTCAAGGGCTGCTTTGTCTTCGCCTGTTCCGTCGTTGTTGTATTCCGCCATCATCAGTACATCAGGGCGATTCTTTTGAATGATCGCAGCAACGTTGCGAATTTGAATGACCTTTTCCGCAGTGGTTTTATCTTCAGCTGCGATGGATCCGTCTAAATAGGCTGTAACCAATGCAGCTTGCTGCGCTGGTTCAATTTGCATTTCATTTACTAAAGCTTCGAAGGTCGCGCGGTCAAAAGAGAGGTTGTAGGTGGCAATCTTTACTTCAGTTGGCTGAACGTTTACGTATTTCGTGTCGTCGTCATTGCAGCCAGTCAGTAAAGCGGCACCGATAAGGAGAGCGAGAGAAGTTTTAATTGTTTTCATGGGTACGTCATACCTTATAATTGATTCGGGCAAATATTAATAACATCAGTAATATTTGTAAGCGATATGAGTCACACAAACGTTTGCATAATTACATATACAATCAATTTTTGTGTGATTTGTGCAATAAATGCGACAGTTTCAACATCAAAAGGTTATATGCAAATTGTTAAAGGCATGTGTCGAAAGCGTTGAATCGCCATAAACTCATCCATAAGGTCTATAAATTCCTATGCTAGACTCAATGAACAGAATAAGATCAATAAGCCTAACGTCCTGTTAAGGGATTATTCGGCGCATAAAATCTGTCAGTTTGGCTTTGCTATTTGTGCAAAATAGGGGACTTACCGATGGATCTAGGATCAAAATATCAGCGCAAGCTCGCAGTTGGCTTGGTGTTGGCGTCACCACTTCTTGTTTCACCTTCTCTCTCTGCCGCTCAGTTGGAGCGATTAGAGCCAAATCATGGACGTGTGGTTTCTCTCGAAAAGCAAAACCTTGCCGCGACCCAAAATGTCGCCAAAGCGCTTGGATTAAAGCCGGGCAATAATGTTCAAAAGCTTAAAGCCAACCAAGACAAAAATGGTGATGTCCACGTTCGGTATCAACAAACCTACAAAGGAATTCCGATCTGGGGGAAACAGATCGTTTTACACCGGGATAAACAAGGGAAAATCAAACGCTTTGGTGGTACGTTAGTTCATGATATCGGGCAAGACATTTCTAACACGACTCCTCAGCTCAACCTTGAAAGAATAAGAAGCAAAGTACAAAAGCCGTATTTGGATGTTGGCTATCACATCGAAGATCAACAACAGGGATTGCGTATTTATATCGATGACAAAGACGTTGCGCATTTAGCCTATGAGATCCAGTTTTTTGCCGATTCTGAACAAGCGGTAAACCCCACTAGACCAACTTATCTCGTGGATGCTAAATCCGGTGAAGTGCTGTTGCAGTATGAAGGATTAGCTCATGCAGAAGCGGATGGCCCGGGAGGCAATCAAAAGATTGGTTTCTATGAGTATGGTAAGGAATACGACCCGCTACTTGTTCAGCAGTCGGGGAGCACTTGTATCATGGATACGCCTAATATCGTCCAAACCATCAACCTAGATGGCCGAACCTCAGGCAGTGTTCACACCTTTAATTGTCCAACGAATACGGTCAAAGAGATTAACGGCGCGTACAGTCCGTTAAACGATGCGCACTACTTTGGCAAAGTGGTATACGACATGTACAAAGATTGGTTGAATACTGCTCCCTTGACGTTTCAGCTGCAAATGCGAGTCCATTACCGCAAGCGATATGAAAATGCCTTCTGGAATGGATCGAGTATGACATTCGGCGACGGAGCGAGTTACTTCTATCCGTTAGTGAGTTTGGATGTCTCCGCGCATGAGGTCAGCCACGGGTTTACAGAGCAAAATTCTAACCTGATTTATTCAGGTCAATCTGGCGGTATTAATGAAGCGTTTTCGGATATGGCTGGCGAAGCAGCGGAGTTCTATTCCCGAGGTTCAAACGATTGGAAAGTCGGATTTGATATTCGTAAGTCTCCAACTGGCGCATTACGTTACATGGACAACCCTCCGTTAGACGGACGCTCGATTGACCACGCGTCTCAATATGTCAGTGGTATGGATGTTCATTACTCTAGTGGTGTGTTTAATAAGGCGTTTTATCTGTTAGCCGTCGATTATGATTGGGGCACCGAAAATACCTTCAAGGCATTTGCCCACGCGAACCAAAACTATTGGACACCAAGTGCGACGTTTGATTCAGCTGCCGCTGGCGTATTGGCGGCGGCGCAAGACTTAAGCTTACCTGCGAGTGATGTGACGGTGGCTTTTGCCCAAGTTGGCGTGTCGACGGATGGTGGTGTCGTTGAACCACCTTCAAGCGCTTGTGATGCTGTGTCGTTGAGTAATGGGACATCAAGCAATATCGAATCTGCTTCGACAGGGCAGTGGCACTGCTTCACTATTGATGTGCCAGCAAACGGTTCAGACTTAACCATCACGACCGCAGGTTCAAATGGGGATGCCGACCTCTACGTTAAGTTGGGCAGTGCGCCAAGTTTGTCAAACTACGATTGTCGCTCTATCAGCTCGAATAGTAACGAAGTGTGCAGTTTTGCTACGCCAAGTGAAGGGACGTGGCATATTGGGGTTTACGCGTATAGCGGTATCAGTAACGTGAGTGTAACCGCGAGTTATACAGAACAAGAAGCCCCACCACCTTCTGGCGGAGTGACAACACAATCCATCAACAATGGCAAAACGTGGACGGCGATTGTCACGGGCTCAGGATTGCTTGGTGGCGTGTGGAACAACAACCCTAGTGATTCATGTGGCAATGATAGCGAGTGTAGCAAATCGGGTATTGATAAAAAAACTGGTTCGGTAAGCTTCACGCTGAGTGATGGGCAAACTTTTGTCATTCTCAAACCATAGCGACAAAGCATATTTCCTAAGGCTCTGAAATTCTCAGAGCCTTATTTTTCTCTTACGAATTTTTGATTATACTCGAGGGCCACACAGAAGTGAGGACGACCTCACCGCTCTATCTTTTCTCGGGGACGACCCCAATCTCGTTGGGAAATATGACATGGCTTGGGGAATTCTCTTCATTGCGGGCTTGTGTGAAATCGCATGGGCTGTCGGTCTTAAATATTCACAAGGGTTTACCAAATTTGGCGCTTCGGCGTTCACCATCGTTTTTATGTTGTTGAGCTTTTGGCTGCTTGGTATCGCGCTAAGAACCTTACCTTTAGGCATCGCTTATGGCGTCTGGGTTGGCATTGGCGCAATAGGCACTGCAATCGTCAGTATTTACTTGTTCAATGAGCCAGCAACGCTAATTAAAGCACTGAGTTTATTGATGATTGTGGCAGGTATTGCAGGGTTAAAAATCTCTGCTTAACGCCGGGTTAAACATAAAAGAAAAGCCAGAGTCCGACTCTGGCTTTTTTGCATTTAAATATCATGCCCGATTGGGATGGGGAGTTAAGCGCTGCGCTTAATAAAAGGCAACCGTAAATGATGGCCGAACACATTGATCAATGCGCCCGCTACAATTAACGCGCCGCCAATGTATGTCCATAGTGATGGAAGCTCGCCAAAGAACACAATACCTAACAGTACCGAAAAGACAATCTGCACGTAAGAGTAGGCTGATGCTTTACCTGCTTGTTGAGTTTGCATCGCCTTAGTCAGCCCAAGTTGACCAATTTGAGTGAACACGCCGACCAATACCAACATACACGTCAGGTAAAGATCTGGCATGACAAAGTTATCCCCCATAAACAGGATGGACGTTGGTAGCGCCACAAGCGGGAAGTAGAAAATGATCACCGAGCTGTCTTCGGTTTGGCTGAGTTTTCTTACAATGACATAAGCGATAGAGCTACCAAAAGCACCTAAAATAGCAATCATCACACTGAACATTGGAAGTGTTTGTGCAGATTCTACGCCGGTTTCTGGCCGAACCATGACGTAGACGCCGAGCAAACATAGCGCAATACAAATGAAGGTTGTGGGCTGAATTCGCTCTTTCAAAAAAATGACAGCGAGCAGCGCCGTAAATACTGGATGAATGTATTGGAAGATGGTTGCCTCTGCCAAAGGTAACGTGGTCACCGAATAGTAAACACACATCAGCGCGAAGGTGCCCACAGCGCCACGCGCTAAAAGTAGTGTTTTGTTGTTGCCCCAAACAGAGATTCGTTTTCGTTTCACATCTAAATAACTGATCACTAAAGAAACGAGTGCTCTTGCTGCAACGATTTCAAAGACAGGGATACCATGAAGACTGACATGCTTTACCGTGGCCGACATTAGCGCGAACCCGAAAGCGGAGAGCACCATAAAGCGCACACCAATGGGAACCATAGTGTTGAGTGAATTAGACATTTTACTGCTCATTTGTTGCGACAGATCGCACTTTAGCATACTCAACAGACAAAATGATCGGCGGCATTCAAACATCTCTGCCGAGAGAAAGAATAAGCGGTAGACTGTGGGTTCTCAATCAACCTATCTTTCTTTCGCGCATGGAGCGCATCTAGGAAATATCTAGATATTTAAGGAGCATACATGATCCCAATACAAGCGACGCATGTCTCTGGCGTTGTCATCTCTCGAATTGATGGCGTAGATAAAATTCTGTTACTCAAACGCGTTAAAGGCGGGTATTGGTGCCATGTGGCTGGTGGTGTAGAGGCTGGTGAAACAGGATGGCAAACCATTCTGAGAGAGCTAAAAGAAGAGACGCAGATTGACGATGTTGAGTTACATAAGGCGGACTTTTTAGAACAGTTCTACGAAGCGAAGGAGAACCGAATCTTGGTCATCCCATGCTTTGTGTTATTTTGTCCGCCAAACCAACCTGTGGTGCTTAATGAAGAACACACGGAATATCGCTGGTGTTCGCTGGAAGAAGCAAAGCAGCTTACGCCGTTTGCCAATCAACATCATCTCTATGATCATGTTTGGCAATACTATGTTGATGTGGAGTCGCTGACACCGTATACATTGATCGAGCAAAACAGCTAGGAAAGGGCTACAAGGACGTGACTCATAAAATTTCTGTGCGAGCAGCACAAAAGCAGGATTCTGCAACCATCTTAAGATTTGTTAAAGAGTTAGCTCGTTACGAGCATTTAGAACATGAAGTTAAAGCCAGCGTCGAAGACGTTGATCGAGCGATTTTCGGCGAAGATTCGACGACACACGCAGTGATTTGTTATGTGAACGAAGAACCGATAGGATTCGCCGTCTACTTTTTTAACTACTCAACATGGCTTGGCAAGAACGGACTCTACTTGGAAGATCTATATGTTTCTTCTGAGTACCGAAATGTTGGTGCTGGGAAAGCGTTGTTAAAGCATTTGGCGAATATTGCCGTTGATCGTGGTTGTGGCCGTTTTGAATGGGCTGTATTGGATTGGAACCAACCCGCGATTGATTTCTATCAGTCAATCGGTGCAGAGCCTCAAGATGAATGGAAGATCTATCGACTGGCGGGAGATGCATTGCAGCGCTTTGCTAAAGGATGATGTGAATGGGAGATTCGATGTATCCACACGACTATCAAGGGAATGGCTCGCAAGTGCGCTTTTCCATCTCGGAAAGGGTCTCAATTGAGCCTCTAACCACCAAACATGCGACGGTTTTACTGGAAGTGGTGAACACGTATCGAAACAGCCTATCTGGCTATTTACCTTGGACGGACTTTGTGACCAACCGCAGAGAAGCAGTGAACTACATTTCTCAGCGCGTGAACAGCAAAGCGTTAGATGCCCACTGGTGCGCGATTTATTTTGATGAGCAGTTTACGGGCGTTATTGGTATCAAGGGTGTGGATTCGCACACACACGTCACTGAGATTGGCTATTGGTTGGCGAACAATGGGCGAGGACACCGAGTGATTGACCAAGTGCTTGCGGTTCTGATTCCTTTTTTAAAGCAGAAAGGGCATGCGCAGTTCATCCAATTCCACTGTATGGAAGATAACATTGCCAGTATCAATATTGCTGAGCGTGCTGGTGCCACATTAAAAGAATACGTTGATCACGAGTTCGAGACGCTTGACCGCTCTCAACGATTAGGCATTTATGAATTGCGTCTGACTTAGCTCCAAACCCACCGATATTTTAATCAGAGTTCGAACTCTAATTTCGCGAGCGCTACAATAGTAACATTGTTGCGCTCGTGTTAATTTGGAGCGTCATTGATCGAAACTAGGCTAGGAGAAGCATCATGAACGCAATCGCAGAGGTTGAAGTGGACAACTCGTTACAACAAAGCCTCGACCGCTTAAAAGCGGCGTATGCCGCCGAACCTTATCCTAGTTTGGATGAACGTAAGCAGCGCCTTATTATGCTAAAACAAGCGCTTATCGCGAACAAACAAACGTTGGTGGAAGCGCTGAGTGATGATTTTGGTTATCGTTCAGAATTTGATACCGCAATGACCGACGTTTTGCCGACGGTCTCGCACATCAATTACACCCTCAAACGGCTCAAAAAATGGTGCAAACCTAGTAAACGTGAATCAGGTCTGTTGCTTGCTCCGTCGAAAGTGACCGTTCAATATCAGCCACTTGGCGTTGTCGGGATCATTTCGCCGTGGAACTTTCCTGTCATTTTGAGCCTGGCGCCTTTAGTGACTGCTTTGGCCGCAGGCAATCGTGTGATGATGAAGCTCAGCGAATTTACGCCCAAAACCAATAAAGTCATCGTCAATATTTGTCACGAGCTGTCGGAATATGTCGAAGTATTTGAAGGTGAAGCGGACGTTGCACAAGCATTCAGTCAACTGCCATTCGATCATCTTTTGTTTACTGGCTCGACAAATGTTGGCCGCGCTGTGGCAAAAGCAGCGGCAGAAAATTTGACTCCAGTGACGTTAGAACTGGGTGGGAAATCTCCGGTGATCATCGCAGAAGATGCAGACATGAAGAAAACCGTTGATGCAATTTTGTTTGGTAAATGCATCAATGCGGGCCAGATTTGTGTGGCGCCTGATTACGCGTTTGTACCGCAAGAACGCGTCGAAGAGTTCATCACGCTGTTCTTAAAACGTTTTGAAAAACTCTATTTGAAATCCAACAAGAATCAAAAGCTGACCCATATTATCAACCAACGACAGTATGAGCGTTTGACTGCGCTGCTTGAGGATGCCAAAACCCAAGGCGCAAGCGTCCATACCGTTGAAGCGTCACCTCAAGAGGAACGGCTTTTGTACCCTCATTTGGTCACAAACGTGTCAACGGATATGCGAATCATGCAAGAGGAAATCTTTGGGCCACTTCTACCCATCAAGCCATACAAAAGCTTAGAAGAAGCGATTGACTACATTAATCAGCACCAGCGACCGCTTGCGCTGTATGTTATGTCGGACGACAAATCGACCATCAAACATATCGTGCGCAACACACACAGTGGCGGCGTCGGCATTAACGACACGATATTACACGTTGGCGCTGAAGATGCGCCTTTCGGTGGCATTGGGCAATCGGGCATTGGTCATTATCACGGAGTGGAAGGATTCAGAACCTTTAGCCATGCGAAAACCGTACTCCACACGCCGAAATGGCTGCCAAGAACGGGGGCTTTAATGCGTCGCAGAGCAATGGCGATAAAAGCGATTCAAAAGATTTTTGTTCGATAGTGATTGGATTGATAAAAAACCGCCCAAACGGGCGGTTTTTTGGTTTCTATGCGTTCTAAATTGCGGATTACCAAAGGCCGAGAAGCTTCCACCACGCACCGCCAATAAAAACAAAGATTGGAATGACGATGAGTGAGAAGATAAACCCGATTTTCCACCAGTTTTGCAGAGTGTGGAAACCAGCACCAAACAAGATTGGCGCAGGGCCAGACGAGTAATGCGTGGTCGACATATACAAGTTGCTGAAAATACCAAGAACAATCGCAGCAAGCATCGGAGGCGCGCCAGCAGAGATCGCAATAGCCAGGAACGCGGAGTACATCGCACTGATGTGTGCCATTGCACTCGCCATCAAATAGTGGCTGTAGTAGTAAACCAAAAGAAGCACGACGATGGTTGTCACCCAGCCGAAGCCGGACAGTGACTCGGCCATAGACTCGCTGAACCAGCTGATGAATCCGAGTTTGTTAAGTTGCGCAGCCATCATTACCAATACAGCGAACCAAGTTATGGTGTGCCATGCTTCTTTTTCGCCAAGAACGGCGTCCCATGTGATGGTGTGAGTGAGAAGCAAGAAAACTAACCCAAGTAAAGCCGTAACCGTTGCATGAATGCCTAATGTTGGGCCCAATACCCAAAGTGAAACCATACCGATAAAAGTGATACAAACCATCAGCTCGTCACGCGTCATTTTGCCCATTTCAGCCAGCTTTTGACGCGCAATTTCACGCATTTCTGGCGTCTTCTTTAGCTCTGGTGGAAACACCATGTACATCACGAGTGGGATGAGGAACAAACACAACAAACCAGGGACGATCGCCGCGGTTGCCCAGCCCGCCCATGTGATTTCAACGCCTTGTTCTTTTGCGAAGTTAGCGGCGAGTGGGTTACCTGCCATAGAGGTTAGGAACATCGCACAAGTAATCGCGTTACATTGGAAGATACATTGCACCAAAAATGCGCCGATTCGGTTCTCAGTACCTTTTTCTGGGTCGGAATCATAAGCACTCGCAACCGAGCGAAATAGCGGAGAAATAATACCGCCACAACGTGCTGTGGTACTTGGGGTTGCAGGTGCAAACAGCAAATCAGTCAACACTAAGCCGTAAGCAAGGCCTAATGAGTTGTGACCAAGTTTAGAGATAAACAAGTATCCGACGCGTCGACCAAAGCCGGTGGTAATAAAACCGCGAGAGATAAAGAACGCAGCTGCAATCATCCAAATCGTTGGGTGCGCGAAGCCAGTCAGTGCGGTTTTGATTGGCAGTACGCCAAGCAGTGTCGCGAGCGTCAAACCCATCAAGGCCATCGCGCCAAGAGGAAGTGGGGCGAGGATCAAGCTTAGTACGGTGGTGACGAAAATCGCCATCATTTGCCAAGCTTGATCGGTGAGTCCTTCCGGGGTTGGGATAAACCATAAGATGCAGCCTATCGCGACCAGTAGGAGCATTTTCATTTGGGAACTATTCATACATCCATCTCCAAGTTATTTTTCTTCATCATAGGGTTTGGAAATGGCAAAAAACTGAGAGAAATCAATTTCATCAACGACGTACTTGAGTGCTTTATCAATTTGCATGTCACGACAAAATCTGTTTGAAAAATAATTGAGAATAAACGCATTAAATTAATAAAAGTCATAAAAATCACCACTGAGATCCGCGTCAAAATTCATGGTGAGAGCCCCTAAGTCGAATAAGGAATTGCGGTAAGCTTAGGGCAAGTCATCTCTTGGAATCCTATCGTGCCGTTTGCTTCCTTTTCTTTTACTAAACAACTGGCCGTATTGCTTAGTGGTGTAATGCTATTGGGCATGTTGAGTTGGTGGAGTTACAGTGCTCATCAGTTGGACGACATCCTCACTCATCAAATCAGCCTGCGTGCTCAAGTTCAGTCGCAGCAGCTCTCGCAATTGTCCAGCCTTATTGCCGCTGTTGGGTCTGGTAGCGCAAGCAAAACGTCAGAAATCATCAATGCGGTTCAGGCGGTGAGTGATGCGGACTTTATCACTGTGAGTGATCGCGCAGGAATTCGGCTGGCACATCCTGTCGCTGAACGCGTTGGTCTGCCTGTATTGGGAGGTGACATTGAAAGAGCGCTGGAAAACGGCGAGTCCTATCTTTCTTATGGCGTGGGATCTTTAGGGCCATCGGTTCGTTACATATCTCCCATTTTTTCCAATGAAGGCGATGTGATTGGCATGATCAAAGTTGGTTATTTGATTGATACTTTGGATCTCTGGACAAGCGAACGGTTGTTGCCTTTGATATCGTTCGGAATCATTGCCGTCGGTATTTGTATTTGGTTGTCTTGGAAGTTTTCTCGCTATGTTCGAACTCAAATGCAAGAGTTAGAACCTTGGCAGCTTAAGCAGGCATTAAAAACGCATCAAGGCGTGCTGCAAGCGACGTATGAAGGATTGGTCGCGATAAACTCCGAGGGAAGTTTGTACCTTATTAATGATTCCGCTCGCGCTATGCTCAACTATCATCAAGAGCTTGGCAACGTATTTACCGACGGGATAGATAACCCTGAAAGTTTTTCGCTGAAAGGTGACGATTACATTAATGGATTGATTCGCGTGAATGGCAAAAACTTGGTGATGAACCGAGTTACGCTTCGTACGTCGACAGGTGAGCCTTATGGCGCAGTGTTTAGCTTGCGTGACCAAAATGAGATGCACGTACTCTCGGAGAAAATCAGTCAGGTGACGCAGTACATGGAGAACATGCGCGTTGCGCGTCACGAGTATCAAAATAAGCTTTCTACTATCTCGGGCCTCTTACAAATGGGGGCTTACGATAAAGCGCTTTCAGTTTGTTTGTCGCAAGCGAAAGCCAGTCAATCACAACTGGATTCGCTACATGCGCTGAATAGCAGACCGGCCTTGTCAGCCTTGATTTTGGCAAAGGCGAGCAAAGCCAACGAACTGGGTGTGGCGCTGAGCATTGACTGCCAAAGTGATTTGAGCGTGCTGTCTCGCCGTTTGTCAGAAGAACAATTGTGTGGGTTGATTGGCAATTTGGCTCAAAACGCTTTGGAAGCGGTGAAAGGACAAGAGAACGGTCACGTACACATCGGTATTTCAGAATCGGCTTGTGAGTACACTATTCAGGTTTCGAACAATGGCCCGCTGATCGAGAGTGAGTTTGATGTGTTGTGCGAATTGGGCTTTACCACTAAGCAAAACAAAGCCGATCATGGAGTAGGCATGTACCTTGTACGTTCCATCGTTGAGCAAGGCAATGGGCATATGGAGTTGGACAGTGACGAGCAAGAAACCGCGTTTACGATCTATTTCCCCAAGGAGTTAGGATGATAAAAGTAGTCATAGTGGAAGATGATCCCAACATTGCAGAGCTTCATCACCATTTCATTGAGCAAGTGGAACAATATCAAGTCGTCGGTATTGCCGGCAGTATTCACATTGCCCAGCAGCTAGTTACGCATACTAAGCCGGATTTGGTCATCGTCGACAACTACTTGCCAGACGGGCAAGGTGTCGAGCTGGTTTATCAATGGTTAGAGAGCGACCAGAAACCAGAATGCATTTTGGTCACGGCGGCCAATGACGCATCTACGGTTCAAAAAGCCCATCGTTTCGGTGCATTTGATTACCTCGTCAAGCCCGTTGATTACTCAAGACTAACCGAAAGCTTGCTTCGTTTCGCAAAGGTTAAAAACCATATGCGTAGCCAAGAGAGTTTTCGACAGTCGCAGCTTGATGATTTGTTCCATCTTGGAAAAGGCACGCCAACGGATTTGGCTGGTTTAGATCCTTTTATGTTCCGTCAAGTGGTGGATCTGTTTACGCATGTGCATGTCGAGCACACCGCATTGAGTGTGTCGGAAAGCTTAACCATCAGTAAGAGCACGGCGCGTCGTTATTTGGATAAAGCCGTTGAACAAGGTGAGTTGGTGGCCTTTTTAGAACACGGGAAAGTAGGGCGACCGACTCGGGTTTATCGCAATAAGTTAGTCTCAGAAAGCTAAGTGTTTGAGATAAAGAATAAAGAAAGGCTCTTGTTGAAAGAGCCTTTTTCACGAAATGTCGACATATTTTGGCAAGTTTAATGCAGAACTTCACTGCTGAATCTCAAGTATTTGCAGTCGTTCATCAAATCTTTAAATGCCTTTCTATCCAGCTTAATCAGAGTTTCATGATCGCCGGCTTCGAGATAGACATGTTCCAAATTTGCTAACCTTTCATCGCAAACTGTCGACATGTGGTAAGGGCTACCAATCGGCGGAATAGCGCCGTGTTCACAATCGGTAAAGAGTCGATAAACCATGCGCTCTTTCACCAAGTGGAAGGTGGCGTTAAATTCGTCGTTTAATCTCGACAAACTGATTTTGTTGTTGGCAGGTAAGACCGCCATTATATGACGCCCTTCATGATCCTCAAGAATCACACCTTTTGCGATATTCATTAAAGGCACACCTGCGGCAACACCACTTTGTAGCGAGCTATGACTGTGGCTGTGATTCACGGTTTGAAAGTGAATGTTATGCTCAGTCAAATATTCATCTAATCGGGTTGCAATTGTCATATAGCCTCCACGTGTATGAGCCCCATAAAGAGTATAGGAGAGGACGGTCGCAATCGCGCATTTTACTCCGCTTGCACTGACGCTCTTTGGCTCCTGTTCTACGCTTATTTGAAAGCCAGCGACAAAGCATGGTGAAAAACAATAACTAGGGGGCAACATGAGCAAGCCAATAATCGCCGATAACAAGCCGATCAAGGTCGAATTGAAGGCCGGGCAAGAATACTATTTTTGCCGTTGCGGGCGATCAAAAAAGCAACCTTATTGTGACGGCTCACATTCTGGAACTGGGATGAAGCCAATGAGCTTTACTGCGGAAAAAGATGAAGATGCTTATCTCTGCCAGTGCAAGCACACCGCCAATGCGCCTTTTTGCGACGGTACGCATAAACGATTTACCGCCGAGCAAGTGGGCAAAGAAGGCCCCGATCAAAAACGAGAGAAAAGTGAAAAGCTCGCCGCTGCTAATACTCAAGAGGAGCCAACTCTAGAGTTTATTCACCAACTTGCCAGAGAAGGGCTCTCTAAGCTCGGTCATCATGGGCCGATGGCTGCAATGGGCGTGCCTAGGCACTTGTTACCACATTGGGATGCAATACAAATCATGGTGGCGCAAATGGCGACACAACCGCTGTTGGAAGACGTTCCCGTGTCTACCGAGTTGATTGTGGGGCCAAACGCACGTAAGCCGCTCAAGCTCGCTATTCCTTTATTGGTGTCGGACATGAGTTTTGGTGCGCTTTCGGAAGAAGCGAAAATCGCGCTGGCAAAAGGTGCGGAGTTAGCCGGAACTGGGATTTGCTCCGGGGAAGGCGGCATGTTGCCAGAAGAGCAAGCTGCTAATTCGCGGTATTTTTATGAGCTAGCCAGTGCGAAGTTTGGCTACGACGAATCCAAGCTCTTAAAGGTTCAAGCCTTTCACTTTAAAGGTGGACAAGGTGCGAAAACAGGGACAGGAGGCCATCTTCCTGCCAACAAAAACATTGGTAAGATCTCTCAGGTGAGGGGCATTCCTGAAGGGCAACCTGCAATATCGCCACCAACCTTTACCGATCTTCATACTACTCACGATTTCAGAAAGTTTGCCGACAGAGTTCGCGGCATTACTGGCGGTATTCCGATTGGCTTTAAATTAAGTGCTAACCATATTGAGCAAGACATCCAGTTTGCGCTCGATGCGAGTGCCGATTACATCATTCTCGATGGCCGTGGTGGTGGCACGGGCGCGGCACCAACCATGTTCCGTGATCACATTAGTGTACCGACCATTCCTGCGTTAGCTCGTGCACGTAAATACTTAGATGAAAAAGGTGCAAGTGACCGTGTCACGTTAATCATCACTGGTGGACTTCGCGTTCCTATGGATTTTGTCAAAGCGTTAGCGCTCGGTGCAGACGGCGTGGCGATAGCGAATAGCGCGATGCAATCAATCGGTTGTGTCGCAGCTCGTATCTGCAACACCAATAACTGTCCGGCAGGCATTGCGACACAAAATGCCGATTTGAGGCAGCGTCTCGATATTGAAAAATCGTCTCAACAACTGAAAAACTTCTTCGAATCATCGGTTGAGCTCATGCAAGTGATGGCAAGGGCGTGCGGTCATCATTCACTCAGCCAATTCAATGTTCGGGATTTAGCGACGTGGGATCAAAACATGGCGAGATTGTCTGGCGTTAAGTATTCAGGGGTAAATCCAATCTGATCTGAATCCATATAAAACGCATATATGTACATGTTTGGTAACAGTAAAAGCTTGTAAACAGCGTGCAAATTTTGAAGAAAAAGACTTCTTTCTTGCGTCAAGTGGACTACGCTGTTTTGGTCAGGTATTCAATGTTTTTCGCATTGAGTAGAGAATGAGTAGCCAAGGAGGCTACAAAATAAAGGAGTACAATATGAGCAATACAAACGGCGGTTCAGTAGGTAAATGTCCAGTTATGCATGGTGGACAAACATCTACAGACAAGTCGGTGATGGATTGGTGGCCGAATGCCTTAAACTTAGACATCCTGCATCAGCACGACTCCAAAACGAATCCATTTGGTCCAGATTTTAATTACAAAGAAGAACTTAAAAAACTGGACGTCGACGCACTCAAGCAAGACTTAAAAGACCTAATGACAAACAGCCAAGATTGGTGGCCAGCAGACTGGGGACACTACGGCGGTTTGATGATTCGTATGGCATGGCACGCGGCTGGTAGCTATCGTATCGCAGACGGACGTGGTGGTGCCGCAACCGGTAACCAACGCTTTGCCCCTCTCAACTCTTGGCCAGATAACGCCAACCTAGACAAAGCACGCCGACTTCTTTGGCCGATCAAGAGAAAGTACGGCAACAAATTAAGCTGGGCCGACCTGATTATTCTCGCAGGTAACATGGCTTATGAATCGATGGGCTTTAAAACCTTTGGTTTTGGTTTTGGTCGCGAAGATATTTGGCATCCAGAAAAAGACACCTATTGGGGTTCTGAGCAAGAGTGGCTTGCGCCAAGTGGCGCGAAAAACAGCCGTTACTCCGGAGAGCGTGATTTAGAGAACCCACTTGCAGCAGTAATGATGGGCTTGATCTATGTGAACCCAGAAGGGGTGGATGGCAATCCAGATCCACTGAAAACGGCGCAAGACATGCGAGTGACATTTGCGCGCATGGCAATGAACGATGAGGAAACTGTTGCACTAACGGCTGGTGGTCATACCGTGGGTAAATGTCACGGTAACGGTGATGCTGCCAACCTTGGTCCAGATCCAGAAGGCGCTGACGTGCATGAACAAGGCCTTGGTTGGATGAACCACAAGACTCGTGGTATTGGTCGTGACACGGTAACAAGTGGTTTGGAAGGGGCTTGGACAACGCATCCGACTCAATGGGATAACGGTTATTTCTATTTGCTCTTCAAATACGATTGGGAACTGAAGAAGAGCCCAGCCGGTGCTTGGCAATGGGAGCCTATCGACATTGAAGAACAAGACAAACCTGTTGATGTAGAAGATGGCTCTAAGCGCTACAATCCAATCATGACCGATGCCGATATGGCACTCAAAATGGACCCTGAATATCGCAAGATTTCAGAGCGTTTCCAACAAGACCCTGCATACTTTGAAGATATGTTTGCTCGTGCGTGGTTCAAACTGACTCACCGTGATATGGGACCAAAATCGTGCTACCTAGGCCCAGATGTACCTAGCGAAGATCTGATTTGGCAAGACCCAACGCCAGCAGGTAAAACGGACTACAACGTCGATCTTGTGAAAGGCAAAATCGAAGCGAGCGGCTTGTCTATCGCTGATTTGGTCGCCACCGCTTGGGACAGTGCCCGTACTTATCGTGGCTCTGACCGACGTGGCGGCGCAAATGGCGCGAGAATTCGTTTGGCTCCGCAAAAAGATTGGCAAGGTAACGAGCCTGAGCGTCTAAGTCGTGTTCTTGCTGTACTAGAAAGCATCGCAGCAGAAGAGGGCTGTAGCGTTGCTGATGCTATCGTGCTTGCTGGTAACGTAGGTATTGAACTGGCTGCGCGAGCGGCGGGTCATGATGTATCTGTGCCTTTCGCACCAGGTAGAGGCGATGCTTCTCAAGATATGACGGATGTGGAATCGTTCGAAGTGCTTGAACCTGTGGCTGACGGTTTCCGAAATTGGTTGAAGAAAGACTATGTGGTGAAGCCGGAAGAGTTGTTGCTCGACCGAGCGCAGCTTATGGGTTTGACAGCACCAGAAATGACGGTACTGATTGGTGGTTTACGCGTTCTAGGCAGCAACTACGGTGGCAGCAAAGATGGCGTCTTTACTGACCGCGTGGGTACGTTATCGAACGATTTCTTCGTAAACCTCACCGATATGGCTTACACATGGAAGCCAACGGGTGAGAACCAATACGAAATTCGTGATCGTAAAACAGACCAAGTGAAATGGACGGCGACTCGAGTGGATCTTGTCTTTGGTTCAAACTCGATTCTACGTTCGTACGCGGAAGTGTATGCGCAAGATGATAATCAGGAAAAATTCATCCATGATTTCGTCGCTGCATGGGCGAAAGTCATGAACGCGGATCGTTTTGACTTGCAATAAGTGAAACGATGTTCATCGATAGATGCGTAGATAAAGTTGATGAATAAGTAAGAGAGGCGGGCGCAATGCTCGCCTTTTTCTTTACGTGGCTGTTTACTTTGTTTGAAAATTAAGCTCATTTGAACCATAATCACTAGACCATATGAACCAAAGGAGCTTGATATGGCAACTGCAGCATTAAAAAGCTTCAAACCGAAACAACCTCATAAAGCCAATTTCTGGTTTATGTTGGGTATTGAAGACGCCGAGACAGGTCACACTGATGCGGTTCACAAAGGTTTTGAGCCTAAGGTGTATCGCAATATTGTTGAGCGTGTGAAGCTATCTCAAAATGAGTTTCAAAACGTCACATTGATACCTGTCAGCACAATCAAGCGTCGTCTAAAAAACGATGAACGCTTCAATACGCAAGAAAGTGATGCGATTTATCGATTAGCGATGTTATTAAAACTCGCGACAGAGCTGTTTAACGACGAAGAACGCGCGCTTGAATGGATGAAAGAGAATGTTTACGGCTTAGGTGGAAAAAGGCCGCTAGACATGGTCTCGACCACGGTGGATTTTGAAATCGTGAAAGATTTGATCGGCCGTTTAGAGCACGGGGTATTCTCGTAATATGAAGCTCTATCGTCTCACACAAAAGAAATTTGCTGACACGCCATTTAGCCCCGTTGGCGCAAAGTTATTTGGAGGGCGATGGAACTCAAAAGGAACCGAAGCCCTCTACTTCTCTGAATCGGAATCCCTTTGCTCGTTGGAAGTGTTTGTTCACGTAAACAACGACCCTGCCATCACCAAGTTGTACGATTTATATCGTATTGAAATGCCAGAATACCTCATCGCCACCTTAGATGAAGAAGATCTCCCAGTGACGTGGCGAGCAATACCGGCGAGCGAGTCTACGCAATACATTGGTGACCAGTTTCTCAATGATCCTCATCCTGAGTTTGCCGCGCTGCAAGTGCCTTCAACGATTTCACCTCGTGATAAAAACTACGTGGTGAACCCAAATCATCCCAAAATGAAAGAGATCATCAAGAAAGCTGAAAAGCTTGATTTCGCGTTTGACCCGCGCATCTTCAAATAGAGGCGTTGGTTTTGTCTTGCTTGAAAATATTCAGCGCTTACCTCAGATAAGCGCTGAAGCATAAAAGCTTATTCCTTGGTTATTGTCGGTCGTAAGTGAACTGTTGAGTTTCATTCGTACTGCTGTGGTAATGCCCAAGCACCAACTCAGCACCTTTGTAAGATAAATGGCTGTCATCGGTATACATGGCGTTGTTCGCACCAACTTTCATTCGACATACACCATTTCTGCAAATGGCATCGGTCAAGTCGACAAACTCAACGTGCTCAAATCGATCAAAGTAGTTCACTAACTTCGCCACGTTTTGAGGGTGATGTCGTTTGGGAGAAAAATCGCATGCGGACTCTTCCGGCTCGCCAAACAAACGCGCTTTCCAAAGGCATTCTCCTACCGCAAACGGTGCGGAAGGGGTTGGGCCGAAAACGACCACTTCTTTCCCTTCCAGTTCATTTAACAAACCAGTCAATGATGCCTCGTAATCGGCTTGTGAAAGCTCTTTATTGAAGTTGGAAGAGATAACGACGCGACGAATAGAAGGGGTACGCAAAATGGTATCGACTGCCTGTTTGAAGAACTGTCGGCAAGAAATTGAGCCAGCAGCTTCGAGGATGTCGACATAACCGACCGCACAGGAATCTTGAGTAAGTTGCACCACGCCAGTTGGTGTGACTTCGGACAGACGCTTTACGTAAACCATGCTGTGACTATTACCTAACACAGCGATGGTAGGCTGCGGTGCAGACGAGCACACATCGTTAACGTCGGTGTTGCCGTTGCAATCTAAACCGTAACCGTTGTTAACGCGCATGGCCTCGAAAAATGCACTTCTTTCTGGAAAACCACCGTTTTGATGACCAATAACGCCGAACGTCAGCAAGGGCAGCGTCAACAACACAACAACCGCAGACACAGTGCGCATGCTCATGGCTTTTCGGCTGCGGAACGGCTTTTCCACAAAGCGCCAAGTGAAGTAAGACAGTACAAAAAGAGCGGCAATGTAAAGCGAGATATTGACGTCTTGAGTTGCGTCCAGCATGTAGCGGTAAAACACAAATAGCGGAATATGCCACAAGTACAAGCTGTAGCTGATTAAGCCGACGAACACGACCCATTTTAGGCTCAGCAATTTACCGCAGACATTGTCTTTAGAGGCAAACAAAATCACTAACGCGCTACCGATGACCGGCACCAACAAAGTGATACCCGCGCCATCTTGCGATTTTTCAAACAAAAGTGCAGAGGCCAATATCAAAACGATGCCAATGGTTGCCAGCGTATCGTTGGATTGAACTTGGGCTTTTCTCATTACCAATGCGAGTAATGAACCGGTTGCCAGCTCCCAAGCACGAGAGAAGATCATGTAGAAGGCGAAATCAGGATCGTTGCTCGCATAAACAATAGTCATCAAACTCAGCGCAAATACTGCGATGAAAAAAGTCAGGTAAAACGCGTTTTTGCCACGAGCGAGTAGCATGAGTAGCAAAGGAATGACAATGTAGTATTGTTCTTCAACGCCCAAGCTCCAGGTGTGAAATAGCGGATTGGCTTGATCTTCTAAACCGAAGTAATTGTGGCCTTTTAAATACAGAAGAATGTTGGATGAAGAAAGTATAGAAGACACTGCGAACTGACCAACGTCTTTGTGTGCTTGTGGCAAAAACAGCCACCAAGACATCAAATAGCTGACGGCAATCACCACCAGTAGCAGGGGAAGTATGCGGCGAATGCGTCGCTCATAAAAATCACCGAGGCTGAACTTCTGGTTTTCCAAATCGTTAATCACGATGGTGGTGATCAAATAGCCGCTGATAACAAAAAATACGTCGACGCCAATAAAGCCACCAGCGAATTGCTCAGCTCCTGCATGAAACAAAATCACCAACGTGACAGCAATCGCCCTTAATCCGTCCACTTCCGCTCTGTAAGTCATATTGTGTCCCTCCAACATTCCGTTTAACGAAGTAGAGCAAAATATGAACCAGAAATAATGTTGCTTTAAATCAGCACCTTAAATTGATTGTCAAAATGAAAAGGCTGGGGGAAATAACGAATTCCCAAATTGAATTTCAATATGGAAATCCCAGAAAGAGTGATGTTAAGAAGCGCTAAATCAAAGAACGTAAAGCGCGAGGCTCTTAGACTTCATTGAAAATGATAACGCTAAAGAAACAATGACAAAGAATACGATTCAGGAAAAAATTGCCAGCTTTACTTGTATCGAAGAAGCGTTGGATTACTTCGAAATCGAGTTTGATAGCCGATTTATCGAAAACAATCGAACCGAGTTGGTTAAGAGATTTAACGGCTACTTAATCCTCACTAAACCGGATGATTGGTTTTCAGGCCGCCGCGCACTCAAAAACGCCTACTGTAAAGTACAACGCAGTTTACTAAGTAAAACGACGCGCTCTGCGTGCCGAGGTTGTACATCTTGTCAAAGACGTTAACTCTGGTGGCTTAGCCTAAAAAAGAACCCTGCATCTTGGCGTTACAGGGGGAAGAGCAAGGTTCTTTTGGGTTAGCTATTGGTTTGTCGCGAGTTGCGAATCGGCTTTACGTAGATGAGTTAACCCGCGTGATAAGCAGGGTAGTCCACTAAGCCTTTTTCACCGCCGCCGAACAATGTGGCAGGGTCATGTTCTGCCAGTGGATAGCCATGCTTGATGCGGCTTGGTAAGTCTGGGTTTGCAACAAACGGACGACCAAAACCGATCATGTCGGCTAAACCACTCTCAATCGCGTGTTGCGCCTTTTCTGCGTTGTAACGACCGGCATAGATCAGTGTGCCTTTATACGCCTCACGAACTGCGGTTTTAAAGTCCTGCGGAGTGTCTGGCGCGTCGTCCCAATCCACTTCTGCAATGTGAATGTAAACCACATTGAGTTTATCAAGCAGCGCAGCAGCAGCGGTGTAGGTGTCGACTGGTGTGCTATCAACGGTGCCGTTTAACGAAGTGAATGGTGCAAGGCGAACACCAACACGCTCTGCGCCAATGGCTTGCGTCATCGCTTCGACCACTTCACCAAGAAAACGCAGACGGTTTTCAATTGAGCCGCCGTATTCATCGGTGCGGTTGTTCGCTTCAGAATCGATAAACTGGTTAACCAAGTAGCCATTTGCTGCATGAAGTTCGACACCATCAAACCCAGCTTTTATCGCGTTTAATGCGGCTTGGCGGTATTCTTCAATAACATTCTTGATGTCTTGTTTGGTCATTTCACGCGGCTCAACCACGTCGACAAAGCCAGGTTCGTCTGTGCCATTGTCGATAAATACTTTCACGTTTTCTGCTTTAAGCGCAGAAGAAGAAATAGGTTGCTCGCCGCCGATGTTGTCAGGATGAGTCACACGACCAACGTGCCATAATTGCGCGAAGATAACGCCGCCTTTCTCGTGCACTGCATCAGTTACTTTTTTCCAGCCAGCAATTTGCTCTGGGCTATAAATACCCGGTGTCCACGCGTAGCCTTGACCCATTGGTGAAATTTGTGTGCCTTCAGCAACAATTAATCCCGCTTCGGCGCGTTGAGCGTAGTAGGTGGCCATCATGTCGTTGGCAACATTACCCGGTTGAGAGGCTCGAGAGCGCGTCATCGGAGGCATAACGATGCGGTTTTTTAATGAAAGAGAGCCAAGTTGAATCGGTTGAAATAATGCATCTGTCATAGGAAACCTTGTTATTGTTTAGTTTGAATCAGTTCGATTGGGTAGCCGTCGGGATCTTTAATGAAGGCGATGTGCGTTTCTCCTCCTTTAATTGGACCGGGTTCGCGAGTGACGTTACCACCAAGCGCTTTGATTTTTTCGCAAGCTGCGTAAATGTCTTCACACCCAAGCGCTATGTGTCCGAATGCGTTACCTAAGTCGTAACTGCCGGTATCCCAGTTATAAGTTAGCTCGATGGTCGCGCCATCTGGTTGATCAGGGCTACCAACAAACACCAGTGAGTAACGGTATTCTTGGTTTTCAAAACGATCCAAAACGCTCATTCCCAGAACTTTTGTATAAAATTCGATAGATTTGTCTAGGTCAACAACACGGATCATCGTGTGGAGAAACTTCATAAGTCGCCTTTCATAACGTTGCGTAATCACGATGCAAACCTTATCGCCACTCTAAACAAACTGGAAATTATCGTTAATTATGAAAATGATTATTTAACGTTATGGATAATGAGGTTGTTGGCCCTACAACGTGCAAACAAAGATTACTCGCCGTTTCTTTTTGATAATTGGCATATGCTAATTACTCTTTTTACAAGCTGAGTACTTAACATGTCCGCAAACAGTCACTTTCATTCCACTCACGAATCTCATTATCAATGTGCGGTTTGTTCTTCAATCGATGTGAATCCGAACTCTTTGGCTGTGAACTACCAGTGCCTAGCCGATGGTTCTGTTGTCGGAGAGTTTCACGTTTTACCGCGTCATCAGGGTTACACCGACCTGTTGCATGGTGGCATTGCGAGTTCGCTGCTCGATGGTGCAATGACGCACTGTTTGTTGTTTAGAGACATTCAAGCCCTTACCGCGCAGTTGGATGTGCGCTACCATGCACCTATTGAGCTAGATGATCACGTCACGATTACTGCACACTGTGAAGGTGAACGCCGCGGTATATATCAACTGGTGGCTCAATTACTGGTCAATAATGAAGTTAGAGTGACGGCAAAAGGGAAGTTTATTCGTCCTAAAGAGGCGTAAATAAAAACTCGTTCTACGGAGAGATAATGAAGAAATTTGATGAGCTGTACGCAATTGCGACGAGAAAATCTCAATATGACCAAACCAACACTTGGTTTAAAGGCGTAGAGACTTATCTGGAGGCCATTGGCAAAGAAGTCGATGAAGTCCGAGAAGAGATTCGTGAGGACCGCCTTTGTCATTTGGAAGACGAGTTAGGCGATGTGTTGTGGAACTATCTTAACGTATTAAAAGCGTTGGAAAGAGAAAAGGGCATAGATCCTGAGAAAGTACTCGAAAGAGCCTGCACTAAATACGAGCAGCGTGTATCTGCGATTGAATCGGGACGCAGTTGGGATGAGGTTAAACAGCAGCAGAAACAAGCCTTGAACGCGGAACATGAAGCCGCGCAGTTAGAGACCATGAAGAGCCAATAACTGCGCGTGATATTATTTAAGATGCGGCGGAATGGAGAAGCCTGATCAATCCTTCGTGCTATTGACCAACAGCAGGTCACAAGGCGGTTGATCAAGTAACGTGTCTACAGTGCTGCCAGACCAAAATTGGGATGACATGCTTCGTTTACACGCGCCCATAATCAGAATTGCCGCTTGTGATTGCTTAACTGCTTTTGGTAACGCTGTTTCAGGGTTTCCTTCTGGCAGCAGTAGTGGTACTCGTGTTAACTTTTGCGCAGTAATAAAGTCCGTAATGCCTGCTTTTTGGTTGCTCAAAATCTCTGCACGATAGCGAGACAGATAAGGCGCAACGTAGCGGCAGTAAACCAATGTCATTTTTCCGCTCAAGGTTTTTTCTAGCTTTGAGCCTCGCGATACGATGGCTTTATCTACCACCGACTTTGCATCTCCGCGATGAAGCGGATCTATCGCGCAAAGCATGTTGGCGTGAGAAGGCCATGAACGCTCACTTAATAGCAATAAATCACAATCGTTTTTTGCTAGCTCGGTGAGTAATGTTTGAATGTCATGCTTGTTAAAATGCCCCACGAGCAGTAAATCTGTGTGGTCGACAAGCCGTTTCGCGACTTGAGCAATCCAATGACTCCCTTTGAAATGCTCATAAGAGAGGGTTGGCGTTTCAACTTCCTCTTCTTCACAAAGCTCGATAACGAAGTCTTTAAATTTTGATGTCCAAGCTTCAAACTCAGCTTGTCTCTTTTCTATATGGTCAGAGTTGAAACTAAGGAAATGCGCGAACGCGTGATCTTCACTCCGGCGGTGGTCTTCCACCAATACCACGATGGGTTGAGCCAGCGCTGTCGCAAACTGAATCACTTTACGAAGCACCTTACGACTTGGTAAGGCTGCTTGCTGAGTCAGAAAAAATACTGGTGCCATTGATTACTCCATTATCAAACGAGGCAAATGCGCCTAATGCACACTAAAAGTTTATACCATCCCCTTATGCAAAGACGTTCTGTTTCTGCGAGCAAAATATAAATTCCGCAATTGTGCGCGCCATTGCCTAGAATTTTAACATCAGGATCTCATGCCTTTAGGTAATAGACATCGTGTTGACACTAACGTGATGCCCAAGGAAATCGGTGACAATGATGATAGATTCCAGCCAATTACAAATTAATCGCAAAGTGCCTCATTTGCTTGCCGAGATCATTAAAGCGATAGAGTCGACCGAAGACCTCGGTTTTTTGAAAGACTATCAGGAAGCGCAAATCGCGAACATTTTGGAGTCGGTCAACATTGCTTATCGTAAACGCGTGATAGAAGCGGTGCCGCCAGAGAAGTACTGGACGGTATTAAATTTGCTGCGATATGACACCGCCAAGCACATTCATCAATCACTCAACAAAGAGCTGCAACATGAACGCTTAGCGTACATCACGGATTCGGAACTGATCATCTTTGCAGACTTTCTACCGACCGAGTTTGTGGATGAGTACCTTATCGACCAAAGTGAAGAGTCGGTCGCGCACATTCAACAAGCGCTGTCGTATGAAGATAACAAAGTGGGGAGATATGCCGAGCCGCATTTTTTAGTCGCAAATCCTAAAAACAGCGTAGGAGGCATCAAAACCGAGTTGTTAAAACGTGGACAAAGCCCGGTGCGATTGATCATTGTGCGCGATGTCGGAGGCGTTATTGGGACGATAGAACCTCAAATCCTGTTGCTGCATGAGAATCATACAAAACTCACAGACTTGACCGTAGTCACGCCAATTCTTGAAGATATCCAAACGATTCAAAGCGTCAGTAAACAGGTCTCGATTGATGGTGGAGCGCATTGGTTTCCTATCATGGCTGGTGGCAAAATTATGGGCGTTTTGTCGATGGCGACCATCGCGATTACCTTGCGTGAACTCAGCCTACAAGCTGTAGTGGCAGAAAACGTACGAAGTGAAGAAGATTTGTTCACACCATTAACTGTGGCGACAAGGCTAAGAGCACTTTGGTTGGTGATTAACTTGCTGACCGCTTTTGTTGCCTCTGCCATCATTGGTATTTTTGATAATGTGGTCGAGCAAGTCGTTGCGCTTGCTATCTTAATGCCTGTTGTGGCGAGTATGGGCGGTATCGCAGGTAGCCAAACCTTAGCGGTGGCCATTCGGGGTATCGCATTGAACCACTTGCACCAAAGTAACTTGAAGCTATTGGTGAATAAGGAATTAAAAATCGCTACCATTAATGGCTTGATCATGGGATTAGTCATCGCGGGGGTCGTCTACATGGTGTTTGACTCTTGGCCATTGGCGCTTATTATCTGTTGCGCAATTTTCCTCAATAGTTTGGCGGCCGCGGCATCGGGTACGTTGATACCATTCACGTTGAAGAAGTTTAACATTGACCCCGCCGTGGCTGGCTCGGTAGTATTGACAACCGTTACCGATGTCGTCGGTTTCTTTGCGTTCTTAGGCTTAGGTGCCATCTTCTTGATATAGAAAGCCAATTGACGCGTTAACCTGATGATCCAATCTCTCCATTTTCCAACCCAATTTTTTGGGTAAGTTTGTTTCGCTCAAAATTCCTCCGTTTTTCATAAACGCTGAACACGCCATTTAAGCTTTCATTTCATCAATATTTTTCACTGCTCATTTCTATCCTAAAACTTTCCACTGCCGATCTCGCTTAACGCTGGCGTGCCAAATGCCATGCCAATTTCAAACGCCAAATGATGCCAATTTTCTTGGCTGTACACGTATTACTTCACTCAAACAAAAAATAAGGAAAAGATTTTGAACAAACTCATCGTATTCACTGGTGGTCCCGGTGCAGGAAAAACCTCGGTTATCGAACAACTAAAAATACAAGGCTTTATCTGCGCGCCAGAAACTGGTCGTCACGTGATACAAACGCAGGTTGCGAATCACGGTTCAGCATTACCTTGGAATGACAAACAAGCCTTTAGAGACGAAATGACAAAAGAAGAAGTGGGCAATTACCGAGCTTTCAATGTGCACCAGGCGGAGGTGTTTTTTGATCGCAGTATTGTGGATGTATATGGCTACAGCAAGTTGGAACAACTGCCAATCTCGGATGAGCTCATCACGCATTGCCAAACGCTTCGTTATCATTCTCAAGTATTCATTTTTCCACCGTGGGCATCGATATTCAGTAACGATGAAGAGCGAAAACAAGATTTTTCTGAAGCGGTCGCCACGTATCAACAGATGGTCGATGCATACCACAAGTTCGGTTATCAATTGATCGAAGTGCCCCAAATGTCAGTCGAAGACAGAGTGGCGTTTATTCTCGACTCAGTCATCGAATAAGGCAGACAGATGAATAATGCAAACAAATGCGTAAGGCGATTGTGACCACGACGACAATATGTGTAAAGGGAGTTATTTATACTGGATAAAATTCAATAACTTAATTGAGTATTATGTCTTTTAAATATCTTACCTTATTGCTCGCAACGACGAGCATGAACAGCTTTGCTGATGTGGACCTGCCTTCGGGGGATGATTGGTTAAACCATGTGACAAATGGCCTAGCGCCATATTGGATGATGGAAAGTGCGCATGGGCAACCTGCGGGGAATTTTCCGACATTTCGTTGTGATAACGGTGTCATTCTCGACCCACAAAAGCCGTGTGAAGAATTAAACAAAGGGTGGATTAGCCCGCACTTCGATCGCGAATACACACGCATGAAATCGCGTCAAACTTACGCTTATGGCGTGCTTTTTCATCTTACGGGTGACAAACAAGCATTAGAGCTAGCCAAGAAAGGGGTTTATTACCTGATTGATCATCTACAAGATGAGAAAAACGGTGGCTTCGTGAGCTTTACGCGTAGTGGAAAACCGGGGATGGAGTGGCAACAGCGAACTTCTCAAGACCAAGCTTACGCCTTGGTGGGCTTGGCGATGTACTACTACTTGACGCAAGATCCAAAGGTTGAACAAGCACTTATCGACCAGCAAGCGTTTATATTTAAACAATACCGACGAAGCGATGATCGCGGTTTGGCGTGGGTTTTGAAAGATGGTGATGGGGAAAGTGAGAAGCAGCAAGAGTTAGTCGCTCAACTTGACCAGATCAATGGCTATCTGTTGTTAACGGCACCACTCTTACCAGAGCCAGCGCAAGCCAAGTGGAAACAAGATCTGGAGTGGCTGACGCAAGTGATGCTGGATAACTACCACTCCGACAAAGAGCAGCGCTTTTATGGCGCGATACACCACAAAGCGGTAATGATGCCAGATGCGAAACACAATGATTTTGGACACACCATCAAAGCGTATTGGATGACGTATCTCACTGGTCAGTTGTTGGAGAATTCCAATTGGACAGAGTTTGGTTTCAAAGGAATGAAACACACGCTTAAACAAGCGCAATACCAGCAAAACTTTGAGCAAGTCAAAGCGCTCTTCTCTCCAGAATGGCAGGGTAAATGGACGCAAGAGAGCATTCTTGCTTGGCAATCAAGACCGCACAAGCATTACAGCTCGTCTTGGGAATGGGCAGAACTCGATCAAGCGGCGATGACGGTTTCTCTTGTCGATGGTTCGATGAAAGAAACGCTTCAATACACGTTACCCACCTTTATGGACGTGTGGGTGGATCATCAGTACGGAGGTGTTGGTCTGAATCCTAAATCAACCAAAGCGTTCCATTGGGGAAATGGTTACCACCAGTTTGAACATGCGTTGGTCGGGTATTTGTACGCGCAACAAATGGCAAAACAGCCTGCCAAGCTTTACTACGCGCGACCAGCCGAGAGTAAAATGCCACTTAATCCATATTACTTTAACGCGGATATAAAAGCGCTTTCGTCGCAAAGTGATGGAGTCACTACCGCAACCTTCACCAATATTCGACCATAACTTGGTCGATGGTGGTGTGGTGGTTAAAGTCTGCGTGCAAACTAACAAAACCCAATGGTAAACTGCGGGTCTGTTTTAAATAGTATTTAAAGGTAATTTGATGAACCCGATTCTTGCGATGTTGAAAGAAAACAATATTAGCGACGAGCAAATCAACGAGCTATTTCAGGCGTTAACTCAAAACCCTCTGGCTGCAATGGCAACTATCAGCCAACTAGGTCTGCCACAAGATCAGCTTCAAGCGTTAATGGCGCAGGTAATGCAAAACCCTGTACTGATTAAAGAAGCAGTGGAAGAGCTGGGCCTAGACTTCTCCAAAGTAGTAGAAGCCAAAGCGAAGCTACAGCAGTAATCGAGTTTTCGATAAAAACAAAAGCCGCCAGAGCCAAATGGTTCTGGCGGCTTTTTTACATCAGATGAAAGGTACGCGACTCCAACGGGAAAGCGAATAGGTTGAGCTTAACTTGGTGCTTGCATAAAAAAATTAAGTGCGATTCTAGTCACGTCGCATGAACTCACGGGTGCTATTGGAAATAAATGAATTGTTTCTAATACATAGAACGTATTAACATGGTTGCACTAGGCCCATATGAGTAAATTCATTGAATATACAATTTGAGAGAGGGTTTAGTTTTAAAAAATAATAGTTAGTTGGAATCTAGGTTAAATGAAAATAAATATATTTAAAAAGCTACAAGTTGTATTTCTTGTGGTGTCAGCATCTTTAATGGTGGGGTGTTCGTCTATAGATGCGCATGCTGGTGGCGGATATGGAAGGCCGTTTTCAGGCACCGCGTTATCAGTCGCACGACAACCTTGCTATTTAAGAGCTGATATTACTTCCATCGCGTTATACCCACTTTCATTGATTGACATTCCTTTGTCGTTAGCAACGGACGTTGTGTTTCTTCCTGTTGATTTAATCATGGTAGCTACACCCACAACGAGTTATGGCGGTGTTGTTTCTCTAGGTTGTCCAAGCGGCAGCATGATCTAACACGCTTATTTTATTCAAATAAATGGAAGGAAATGAAAGTGGAATCGAAAAATAATTACTCAATAAAAAACAACGCTCCCTCGGTGCTCTTTGTAACGTCGCTTTTGTGTTTGGCATCAGTTTGTTTGGCCATACTGCTATTTATTATTGAGTACATTTCTGGCATGGAAATGAACGGTGTCGGCTTTCTTGGGACGTTAATACCAGCGATGAGTGTAGGATATTATTTTGGCTATAAAACAGGGAATATAATGCCTTCGAGAACGAGGTGGTATTCAGTGCTGCTTTGGAATTTATCGAGCTTAGTGGTGTTTTCTCTCATCTTAATGTTTTTGGGCATCTCTATATTTGAATTGATAGCGGAACTAGGTTGGTTCAGTATTATTATCGTTGTATTAACCTTAATAACCGTTTGTCTCGCGTACTTTATTTTTAAGAGTGGTGAAAAAATGGCGATTAAGGTTTTGCTAAAAGCGCAAAAGGGTGCGTAACTCACATATAACGGACGCTTAAAGATTGATATGTAAAAAAGACGCCAGCCATATCGTGCTGGCGTTATAGTTTTCTTCTCCTTTGTGCCTCTTTGGTCTCTAGCAAAATCGAATGTTTTAGACGAAACGCTCTTTCCACGAAAACTCAACATGTTTATGTCTGCCCAAACGTGTGTATAATTCGCCGGAAATTACGATTTACAGATAACGAAAGGTAAGTATGGCAGTCCTCGAAATTCTCTCCATTCCAGACCCAAGGCTTAAAGTAAAAGCAGAAAAAGTTACTGACGTATCGACAATACAAACGTTGATCGACGATATGCTAGAAACACTTTACGCAACGGGCAATGGCATCGGTTTAGCTTCAACCCAAGTGGGCAGAAAAGAGGCGGTTGTTGTCATCGATATCTCTGACGAACGCAATGATCCTTTAATCTTAGTCAACCCAGAAGTGGTGAGCGGAGAAAACAAAGCGCTTGGTCAAGAAGGGTGCCTATCTGTTCCCGAATACTACGCCGATGTAGAGCGTTACACATCAGTTGTTGTGTCTGCATTGGACCGTGATGGCAACCCGATTACAATCGAGAGCGATGAGTTCTTGGCGATTGTGATGCAGCATGAAATCGATCACCTATCTGGTAACTTGTTCATTGATTACCTTTCACCGCTAAAGCAAAAAATGGCGATGAAAAAAGTGAAGAAGTACGTAAAAGCGCAAGCTAAGTAAGATGGAGGAAGTAACTCACAACCGCGAGTTGCTTCCTTTTAAATCAAGAATAAGTAGAGTGGTTTATCTCGGTTTTTTGGGGACATAACGCTTTACGACCTTCATAAGCCTCTGAAATGAAGAGCAGTCCATATGTGACTCATGAGGGCAGGAGGCAACATGGTTTAGGCTGTCTCGCACCGCTTTCAAACGTGTTATTTGTTCATCAATCTCAAGCGCCTTTTTCGCCAGTAAGTCACGATCAATGTATGGTTTTGAACCTTCTGAGTGATTCAACATTTCCGCCATTTCGTTAAGTGATATTCCAGCGATACGCCCTAAACTAATTAAGTTGAGTTTATTGAGTACATCTGGCGAATATTGACGTCTCAATCCATTCCTTCCTATTGAACGAATTAACCCCAATTGTTCGTAGTATCTGAGCGTTGAGGTCGGCAATCCTGATTTTATAACCACTTCTGCAATATCCATACTATTCCTCATTGACTTCAAGTTGGCTTTAAGTTGTAGCATGCAACTAAGACCTTAACAAATCAAAAACTTGAGGAGCGAAAAATGCTGTTTTTAATAGGATTACAAGCGGCGCTAATAGGGATTGGTGCGACTGTGATAATGGATTTATGGGCTTGGCTACAAAGGAGAGTGTTTGGTATTCCCTCATTAAATTATGCATTGGTTGCGCGCTGGGTTTTGTGCATGCCAAAAGGGAAGCTTGTGCATGCGCCAATTATGTCAACAGACCCGATGCCGGGAGAAAAAGCACTCGGTTGGTTTTTGCATTATGCCATTGGCGTTGTTTTCGCTTTGGCTCACATTGCTGTTTTTGGTCATCATTGGTTGGTAGAGCCTAGCCTAACACCTGGCTTAATTACAGGTGCGGTAACGTTGGTGTTCCCATTTTTGGTCATTCAACCTTGTTTAGGATTTGGTTTTGCTGCCAGTAAAACCCCAACACCTTGGAAAGCTCGTTTTCTTAGCACATTGGCGCATTTGGCTTATGGATTGGGCTTATTCATTACCGCATTCGCTATCAGAGGTGTGAGTCAGTATTTTATGTAGTGAGCATGAGCATCATAAAAACGTGCTGTTTTCGGTTTGGATTTATGATGCTCAACTCTTGGTTGTTTTTTGGCGCTCTGTTCATAGTGAGCAGATATCTTTTAAATCTGTCGTATCAATCCAAGACGTAAAGTCGGCCAACATTTAACATTACCTTAACTCCGTTATGGCAAGTGATTTACCGATAAAAATTAGAATTGTCTGGTTTGACATCAAGATTATTGAGGATTTCAGATGGCTTCAAAAGCGACAGGGATATCGATACTGAGTTTATTAGTAGCTCCGGTGGCGATGGGAGAGACCGCAAGCGCATACGATTTATGTTTGCTAGAAACAATCAAAAAAAGCAATGGCGAAGAAACGATCGAGAGCATTCGCAAGCAGTGTGAGTTAGATACCGTCACGAGCACTGCGTCTGTCGAGTCAACAACGAAAGAAGCAGAAGAACCGCAGGAAAGCTTGATCGATAAACGTTTGGAATCAGAAAAGCAAACCGCGTTCGAGCCTTTTAGCTTGGTTGCACATCGAATTAACTACATTCTGCCGTTTACTTATAGTGATCGCGTAAATAAACGTGCGTATGCCGACACCAAATACGGCGATGAACTGCGTAAGGAAGAGGCAGAGTTTCAAATCAGCTTTAAAGTACCAATGAACTACGACGATTTGTTGTTTGACGGCGATGGCCTGTTTTTTGGTATGACGCTCAAATCGTTCTGGCAGGTATACACGGGGGATGCGTCGCGTCCGTTTCGCGAAACCAATTATCGTCCTGAGCTGTTTTACTTCACTCCTACAAGTTGGCAGCCGCTTGGTGGCTCAACTTGGCTGGGTTTCGGTATTGAGCATGAATCAAATGGCCAAAGACAAGAGCTATCGCGCAGTTGGAACCGCGTTTATACCAACTTAACCTTTGCGAAAGACAATTTTGTCGCCTCTATCCAGCCTTGGTGGCGCATACCTGAGGACGAAAAAACCTTTCCGAATGATCCTAAAGGCGATGATAACCCAGATATCGAAGATTACATGGGGCATTTTGAGCTAACAAGCGCCTATAAATGGGACGATTACGAGTTGACGTTCTTGGGGCGCGAGAATTTTAAAACGCATAAAGGCTATGCTGAGATCGGTTTGTTGTTTCCAATTTGGGGAAAAGTTAGGGGATATGCTCAATACTCGACTGGATACGGCAAAAGCCTAATTGACTACGACCATAATCAGCAGCGCATTGGTGTTGGTATCGCGATCAACGGTGTTCTGTAGTTTTTCGATAGCCCAATAGAATAAACGCTGGCAATTGAGATTTCAGTATTTAGAATGCGTGGCTGAAATTGATTTCCAACCTAGAGTGATTTTTATGCTTCGTGATTACACCTTCGATTGTCTTGTAACCATGCCTCGCCATGAACTGGAAGAGTTTAGTGCTCGCATGATCAGTAAAATGGTGCCAGAAGACGTGATGAATGAGCTGTTTACTTTTGATCAAGAAGAAGTGGATAGCGAAGACCGTATGTTGTCTGCACGTCTTGATGCAATGCTACGCATGACAGCAATCGCACTGAGTGAAATTCAACAAGCGTTTGATGACTCAGACAATGCAAAGCAAAATAGCGAGCGAATGACGCGACTGGTGCTTTGGCATTTCTATGCGATTTCATTCCATTTGGAAGAGGCAATCACGCTAGAAACACACTGTGAACTAGTGGAAAAACTACTCGAAAATACCCCTTCGGATGTTTTTGCTTGGGTGAAAACTCTGACAGAGCTTCTGCACACTTACGCTGAAATCAACGCGAAAGAAAACCCTCAAGACTTAGGTGTTTAGTCGTTAATCGTTCAGTAAACAAGGCGAGCTATCTGGTTCGCCTTATTTTATTTTACGTCTGTAAAATCCGCCGTTTTGGACTTCTGACGTACACCTCGATCCTCGCTTCAGGTTTGCTTCTCACTAGCGAATAGGGCGATTCCTTCTTACACTAAAATCAAAGCATTTGTTTTCGAACACTTTAATGCATCATTAAGCCGTGATTTCCAATCCATTTAAATACGGATAATTTATGTCGGAGAACGTTCTGGTTTTTAAATTTGAACCGATTTTGAAGCGCACATGCCTTCTCTCTCGCCTACGTTATCGTGGTGGGCGTAAATAATGGAACCGTTAACGCAAGGTTTACTAGGCGCTGCTTTGCCACAGTCTGCAAGTAACAAGAGGCATATTGTGGCTGCTGGCGTGTTAGGCGTGGCCTCTGGGATGGCTCCGGATTTGGACGTACTTATCCGTTCATCAAGTGACCCATTACTGTTTTTGGAATATCACCGACACTTTACCCATTCATTATTGTTTATCCCTTTTGGCAGTTTTCTCTGTGCTTTAGTGTTGTATCCGTTGTTTGCAAAAAGACGAGAGCTAAACTTTCAACAGAGTTGGTTTTATTGTGCTCTTGGTTATAGCACCCATGCGCTGTTAGATGCTTGCACCAGCTATGGGACTCAGCTTTTTTGGCCGATAAGCAACACACGCTATGCCTGGAACACGATCTCGGTTATCGACCCCGCTTTCTCTCTTCCTATTTTGATCCTGCTTTTGTTTGCCGCACTGAATCGAAATCGAAATTACGCGCGTGTCGCATTTCTATGGTCTCTGGCTTATCTGACTCTTGGGGTTATTCAACGAGATAGAGCAGAAGCGGCCGGATGGAAAATTGCCCAAGAGCGACAGCACAGCGCTGTGCAGCTAAAAGCAAAACCAACCTTCGGCAATCTTTTGGTCTGGAAAGTGATTTATGAAACGGAAGATAACTACTATGTGGATGCGGTAAGAGTGGGGCGCTCAATAAAAATCTATCCTGGCGAATCCACACCAAAGCTCAATGTGAAAACACAATTTCCATGGCTCGACCCACAATCTCAGCAAGCGAAAGATATTGAACGTTTCCGTTGGTTTTCAAATGGTTTTGTAGTGCAAGACCCGGATGACGAAATGCGAATTGTTGATGTGCGTTACTCCATCGTGCCAAACCAAATTAATGCGCTGTGGGGCATCAATCTATCCCCAAAAGCCAGCGCGGATGAACACGTCGAATACACTGCTCATCGAGGTAGTACAGCGGAAGGCCGCCAAACTTTTCTCAATATGCTTACGGACTTTGATTGAGCTCTTACTTGGGTTACATGGGGAGTGACTCAGTGACTATCAAGCCGATTGAAAGTCCTTCACCAGCGTCGGCTTATTAGCAAAGAAGAACTTGCTAAACAGAGATTTGTACTTCCATCCAAGAGACAACAGTCGTTTTGCTAAGCTTTTGTTTTCAATGATAGCGACTTCAACGCCTTGGTAATGATATGGATGGCTTTTAATGTAGTCGATAAATGCAGTAAGCACACCTTGCCCGCGAACGGAGGGCGAAAAGTTGACTGCAACAATGGAAAAGCGCTGACTGCCTACAGGGCAACGGACAAAGCAGTGTCCAAGCGGATGAGTGATGGTCTCGGAAAACTCAGGAAATGCGCGAGACTCTAGATCTTGAGAGAGCGCGTCGTATTGCTGACATAAATGATAAAAAAGTTGTTTCGCTTCGCTGTTCATATCGGTGCCACTTACTTTTAATTTGGTTTAAAGGCATTGATTTCACAAATATTGTAACCATAGTCAGCAAGACAAAACGCGGTGAACTTTTACAGTGGTGATTTCCTATTTTGAAAACAGATTTGTTACGAATGAAATTGTTCGTCTTCTAAGTGGAGTGGTGAAATAGTGGAGTGAGGTTTTTTAGATGAGCGAAAGGATGTTTGGATTGCACAAAGTTCACGGAAGTGAATGAACAGAAAAAGGCGAACCGTTTGGTTCGCCTTTGCTTGTTTTGGGGTCTTAACTAGGCGTTACTCTAAGTGCTTAAATTGCAACGCCACAAGTCGCTGATACAACTCACAGCTTTGCATTAATGATTGGTGGTTACCAACATCGACTAACTCACCATTGTCCAGCACCGCGATTTTATCCGCATGTTGGATAGTCGAAAGGCGATGAGCAATGATCAGCGTTGTGCGTCCTTTCATTAGTGCTTCAAGTGCTTGCTGAACGTGATGTTCACTTTCACTATCAAGGGCGCTGGTGGCTTCATCCAGCAGTAAGATTTTTGGATCTTTTAGAATCGCGCGAGCAATCGCAATGCGCTGCTTTTGACCGCCTGATAGCCTAACGCCGCGCTCGCCTAGAAAGCTGTGATAGCCTTCGGGAAGCTTCTCAATAAACTCATGGGCATGGGCTTTTTTGGCGGCTTCGATGACTTGTTCATCTGTAGCTTCTGGATTGCCGTAACGAATATTGTGAAACACATCATGGCTAAACAGCGCTGGTTGTTGAGGTACGAGTGCCATTTGGCGTCGAAGCTCGTTTGGGTCGAACTGTCGAATATCTTCGCCACCAAACAACACTTGCCCCTGTTGTGGGTTATAAAAGCGTTGCAGCAGTTCGAATAGCGTTGTTTTACCTGCACCAGAAGGGCCAACCAACGCCAATACTTTGCCTTGTTCAGCGGTTAAATTTAATCCTTTGACAGCAGGTTGATTTGGGCGAGAAGGGTAGTTGAAATTCACCGACTTAAAGCTAACTTCAGCAGACATGTCTGAACGGACAGGCAAATGGTTGCTTGGTGCTTTAATATCGCTTTCTACTTGAAGGATCTCAATCAGTCGCTCGGTAGCGCCTGCGGCTCTTTGCAATTCGCCCATGACTTCGGAAATGGTTGCAGTCGATGAGGCAACCATAATGGCGTAAAACACAAACGCTGCTAGGTCACCCGCAGACATCTTTCCGTGAATCACATCGCTGCCGCCAACCCAAAGCATGCCCGCAATTGCGCTGAATACAATCACAATAACGCCAGAGATCAGGATCGCGCGTTGTTTTACTCTCTGTCTGCCCACTTCATAAGCCTTTTCCACTTCGACGGCGAAAGCCGCTCGCTCATGCGACTCTGAGCTAAAACTTTGCACGGTTTTAATATGTTCTATTGCTTCCCCAGCGTAGCTGCCGACATCGGCCATTGAGTCCTGACTTTGGCGAGAGAGCGCACGCACGCGTCGTCCATAAAACAAAATCGGAACCAGAACCAAAGGCACAGAAGCCAGCACAATCAGTGTGAGCTTAACGTTGGTGGCAAACAACATTATGATGGCCCCAAAGCACATCAAAGCGCTACGCATCGCCATCGAGAACGATGAACCAATAATGCTTTGCAGCAACGTGGTATCGGTAGTCAGGCGCGACATAATATCGCCGCTACTGTTGGTCTCAAAATAGCTCGGATGCAGCGTAATCACATGGTTAAACACCGCAAGGCGAATATCCGCACTGACGCGCTCACCCACCGAAGATACAAGGTAGAAGCGAAAGAATGTCCCAATGGCAATACACAGTGTGACACCAACAATAAACTGAATCGCATTGGTAAGCTCTTGCAATGATTGCTGTGCAAACCCTTGGTCGATAAGAATACGTACTCCATAACCAACGGATAACGTTAAACTTGCTGTTGCGACAAGTGCAACCAAAGCCGCTGCAACCCGCCATTTATAGGGTGCAATAAAGGTGTTGAGTTTAAGAAGAATGCTGAGATTTTTGTTATTTTTTCTGCTCATGAGTGACTCACAAAGCGTTTTAGGTAATTGGCATAGTAAGCGAGTTTGGTGGGGGAGACCAGCGGCGTTCTCGTTCGAGTAAAAGACGACTTTTTACTGAGGCTAGGGTAGGCTATTTGACTCCAAGGAATCAAAGAATTGTCAGGGGAGGTTACTCCAATTAGCTAACTCATGGTACACCCATTTTTCATTCGAATTTCTAGTGATAAAAAATAATGCTTTAGAATTAGTCTTTTTTGTTTTAAGTATTTGGTTTATAATAATTTTTTTCTTGGATTCTAACCTTTCAATAAGCAGGAGGCTGGCTTAATGCCACAAGTAATAAACTGGTACGATATTGCTGAAAAATTATTGTCTTCACAACCGGGTGAAGGATGTAGACCTTTCTTGGATGCCTACGATAAGCTCAAGCTCGGTGATGTTTGTGGTGCAGTATCGGCACTAGAAGAATTAAATGAACTGCAATACTACTTGAGCACCATAATGCTTGAAATTCAGTTGGTTGAATTGGAAGGAGATGTCACTCAGTTACCGTTATTCACACAGGGTTTACGTGAAAATGTACCTGTTGAGTCGCTGAAAACCTCGGAGATCTATCATGAGTTGAACCGAACTTGGACAGAAAAAGTTGGTGTCTTATTACCTTATGATGATGTCATGTATCGTAACCAATACTCCCGTAGTGATGGCGCATTGGAGGGCGTGATTCGCGCTCTCTGTGCCCAAGGCAAGCACGAAAAAGCGATACCTTATGCAAAGGCATCTAATACCTACAATCGCGAGTACGTAGCAGAGTCATGGGCTGAGATTATCCGAGGATTAGCCGATGGGAAGCTAAAAGATCAAGCAATTTGTAGCTTGAGTTCTCTTGGTGCACTTAGACCAATGATTCAAGACGGGGGGGATGAGGCGGCTGCCTATGGCACAGCTATTGAAACATTCGCAACCATCAACTTAGACAGCAATCACCTTGAAGTGCAGCGTTGTTATAAAGGATTGTTACGTCTTGCTCGTCATTATGCGCCAAGAGATTGTCGCTCTGGCGGTACATTTCGTGCAGTTGTCGCAGCGGCGAGGCTTGCAGGAAAACAAAATTGTGAGCGATGGTATGAAATTGCTGAGTCGCTAAGTAAGTATATCTGGAGTGCCGATCTCAATCAGAGAGCTAGCATCGCTTTAGAATTGGCATCCTATCAGATGGAAAAATGCTCAATTGAGGCTTTAAAGGAACATGTTGAACTGATTGGGTATGATTGGTCGGCTATTGATGACCCTGTATTTATCCTCAACCAATATGTAGACAGCAAAAGTCAGCACAAGCCAGATGCCGACACTGAACTGGCCAATGCAGTAAAAGCTGGCAAAGATGTTTCCGCGCTAGTTGAACAAAGGATGATTGATGAAGACAAAAAAAATCCATTCGGCGCAAAAGAAGAAAATCGGTTAAAACTAGGGTGTAAGCTTTGCCTACCCGATGATGAACTAGAAAGGCTATACTCGGAAATTGCTCCTCGCTGGCAGAAATCGGCTCTAATAAATGGTGTTGCGTGGGGTTTTGAAGGGCAACCAGAACGTATATTACCCTATCTAATTAAGGCGTATCCAGAAGGAGATGAATTTGGTAACTACACAAAGCGTCTTCTTCCCTATTTAACTACGGAGTTGTTAGATAAGGCAGAAAAATTCTATGTAGAGAGTGAACAAAATAAACCTCTAACGTTACTGGCTGCTTATTGGTTTACAAAGGGAGATTTGTTAAAAGCGACAAGAGTTATTGGTAAACTTGGTCAGGCGACGTCAGTTGAAGAGTGGACGCCGTATTATCGTAGAGGGTTCCGTGCAGATAAACCGTTCATCACTATTGGTGAAAGCGAAAATAGTAAGAATGAACGGCCTTATTCGGGAGAGGTTGCAGATATTCCTTCGGTCATTAAAACATGTAAAACTGCAACTGCTCTATTAGACGCTGTCAAGAAGCACTGGCAGGATGAAGCGTTTGTTCATGCAGCATTAAAAGCAGCTCAGTTGAAGAAATATCAAAAAAACTATGACGATCGCAGTGCTATCATTCAGCTGTTTATTGTCGCAGGTAGAGTGGATCAGGCTGTCGCATTGATACCTTCAGTGAACAAAGGGAAAAGTAAGCCAGGCGATGGTGATTATGCAGTGGAACCACTAAAGGTTGTTCTTGACTATTTAAATGACTGCCCTGAACAAATAACACCTGAATTATTGACTTCATTATTGAATGAGGTTGCTAAAGTATTCCCTCAATGGGTGTGGAAGCTATTTTTCCAGTTAAGTCGATTAAGTTGTCGGCTTTCTATGCCATCTCGTGCTGAGCTGATGACTGAAATATTGGCAGTGAAACAGAAGGGATATCGACGACGTTTTGATCATGTGACTTTCTACTTGGGAGTATTAAAAGGCACGTTAGAAGTAGAAGGGTATAACGAACGTAATAAGTCGGAAATAGAATCCTGGTTTATGACTTTGAGTGAGCTAGTTCGTGGAGACTCTATGTATGTCGATTCAATCTGGATTATCAGTCAGTATGCCAACCTGAAAACTCATTTGCCTGAAGATATTTGGCAGCAATGGAGTGCAGATGTGTTAAATGTCTTGTACAGCCGTCAAGGGTTCAGGGGAAAACTCCATCCATCGCAACTATTTGAAGGTGCTTACCGTCATTTATGGTCTGTGAATGATGACAGTATCATGGGGTTGTTTTTACAATCAGGACAATTACCTCAACATCTTCATGCGGAGATTTGTAGAAGTATCTGGAAAGACATTCACCTTGCACCCAATCCGTTTGCAGTATTAACAATGACGCAACCTGAGCAAGCATCGACTGATGTCATGAAGCGTGAATTCGTTGAAGCATTGAGTCGGGTACTTATTCAGGAAAATCATCCGGATGCGCATCGTCTTAAAAACTTAATGGCATGAAGCGAAGAAATTGCGCAAGGGTGAATCTTTGCGATCTGACTTAAATTTTGTGTCAAGCTAATAACGAGAATGAATGGTTTGATAAGTTTCTAATCATGGGGGCAAGTTTTGCGTTTTGCTAAATGCAAGACTTACCCTAAGTCAAAGAAGAGCGGATAAGGTTACTTGTGTTAATTTGGTACTAATTCAGACCTGATCTGACAGTTACCCACTTGTTTCGTTATTCGCTTGGCGTTTTAAGTGCTCGATAAACGCCGGGATCTTCTTGGCTAAGTGTTTTCTGGAAGCGTAAAAGGCATACAACACCAAATCTTTTGGTTCATATTCCAGTTCGATCACTTCCAGATCTCCTGATTCGATTTCTTCATGGCAAAACTCAATAGGTAGAATCGCAAAGCCGAATCCTGCTAACGCGCCGGCTTTAGCAAGTTGCCCACTGTTGACCTTAAATGCAGATTTTACTCGTTGAGTTATCTGTTCTCCTTCTGAGTTTTTGAAAACCCAAGGTGTACCTTTCAATGCAGTGAAGCTGCTAATACAAGGAACGTGCTTCAAATCGGTAATTTTGAAAGGCCTCTGACGTGTGTGCAGTAGCTTAGGTGACGCGACCACAACACTGGGCCAACGCTTGATCTCTTTTGCAATCCAATTGCTGTCTTCAAGCTTGCCGCGGTGAAAACTTACGATAACGTCAAACCCATCGAGCAAGTCCTCTTTAGGGCTGAGGTTCGTCTCGCAATTCAATGAAATAGCAGGGTACTGAGCACAAAAAGAGACGACGGCTTTAGCTAGTTCTGGTGAATCTGGCATGACAACGTTGAGCTGCCCCATGACTTCACGAGAGTGTCGCGTCACTTCTTCAAGCGCATCATTCAGCTTGTCTAACAAAGGCTGCGTACGTAAATAAAGCTGTTCTCCAGCGTCTGTTGCACAGATTCGTCGAGTCGTTCTGTCGAATAAACGCACATCAAGCTGTTCTTCAAGTAACGCAATGTGGCGACTGACATTTGATGTCGGCAGAGATAAAAACTCGGCGGCTCTTTTGAAGCTATTGTTCTCGTAGACACAATGGAAGCTTTTTAGCCATTGCTGATCAATTTTCTCAAGCATCTCCATTAATCCCATTTTGTTGAACTATAAAGCCAATAAGTTGCACTTTATTACTTAAAACAGGTTTATACAATGCAAGTTACTGTTGTTTGGGCATAAAGGTTTTCCAATGAGTTGGCTAGAAAAACTATTAGATAAAAAGAACATCATCAATACGCGTAAAGCGTCGATTCCGGAAGGCGTATGGACTAAGTGTCCGTCTTGTGACCAAGTGCTGTATCGCATCGCGCTCAAGGAAAACTTGGAAGTTTGTCCCAAGTGTCAACACCATTTGCGAATGTCTGCGCGACATCGTTTAGACAGCTTCTTGGACAAAGGTGAGCGTATAGAGCTTGCTAGCGAATATGAGCCGAAAGATCTGCTCAATTTTAAGGACAAGAAACGCTACAAAGAGCGTCTTGCTCTCTCTCAAAAAAGTACTGGCGAGAAAGATGCGTTGGTCGTGATGAAAGGCGAACTGTTGGGATTACCCATCGTGGCTTGCGCGTTCGAGTTCTCTTTCATGGCCGGCTCGATGGGATCCGTCGTGGGCGCTCGTTTTGTTGATGCCGTGGATGCGGCGATAGAGGCAAATTGCGGGTTAGTTTGCTTTTCTGCGTGCGGTGGCGCACGTATGCAAGAGTCGCTGATGGCTTTAATGCAAATGGCCAAAACCAGCGCTGCGTTAGAGCGTTTATCCAATGCACGTTTGCCTTATATCTCGGTATTGACCGATCAAACCTTTGGCGGCGTCTCGGCAAGCTTGGCAATGCTGGGGGACATCAATATTGGTGAGCCTGAGGCAAGAATCGGGTTTGCAGGGCGTCGTGTGATTGAACAAACCGTGCGAGAAAAGCTACCGGATGGCTTTCAACAAAGCGAGTTTCTGCTTGAGCATGGCGCTTTAGATATGATTGTGCAAAGGCACGATATGCGCGCGAGAATAGGTGGGTTGATAGCAAAGCTCACCAATACAAGCATCCGACTAGAAGTTAAGTAATTGCGGTTGGCTCATGCTTTATATGTTCTTTAAGATACTCACCGCTATGCAATCGATTGATTTGGTGGCGTAAAAGGCGGCTTTTCGGTTCATTTCAATTAAGTATTGCTTTTCGATATAAGATACTGATTATAAATTGATTTCATAAAACAACTTCGGCATCATTCACTGCTTGATTTTGAGGATGATTATCATCACGGCAAAAAATTAGAACAACTTATAATGCGAGGCTAGGGAACGATGGAACCAATGAAAAATCACTATTTAGATATACCTGAAGAAAGAAAATTGCGTATTTTTCGTGAAGAAGACGAACGTTTCTACAGTTTTTGGGAAAAAATGCTGGATGACAAACAATCTTTTTATCAGCAACCTCTCAAAAGAATGAGTAGCGACGCTTGGCATTCGCTCCACTCATTCTTCACTGCTTCAAAATATGGACAACATCAGGCCTCGCCAGCTTATATAAAAAGAGCGCTTGAGTTACTGAATAACGTGTACTTACTGGCCAATCATTCAGAGCAAGTTGTTGAATTCTCCGTTGGGCACCGACATTTTTCGGAAGTAGGTAACCGTTCTGTTGCAGGGGGAACGATGGATGCTTGGTTGGATGAAATCTGTTTAACGATGGCCGCGAGAGATTGGCGCTGCGTAGAGCTGATGACCATTATGGATGAGTCGTTAGTGCGTTTAAAAGATCCATTCGATGTTGCGCTAGTCGAGTTCGTTAACGGTGTATTTAGCAATTCATCAGCGTTACCTGAGTTATTGCAAACTGTGATGGAGAAATCTTCTCCGCAATACTTAGAATCAACCAGAGTGCCATATGTACATTCTTTGTTTGTTCCATTTGTGAATGTGTTTGTTGCCATTATCGATGGCGATGAGGCGCATTATCAACAAGCACTGAGAGATGCGTTAGAGGCGCATTACCAGTTCTACATGAATGAAGATGTTCGTTATTCGCCAAAAGGGAATGTTTCTTTGAAACTGATTGGTCTTGCTGCATTGGCATACGATAAGTATGGCTGGACAATTCCAGAAACCGCATATTTGCCGAAGTGGCTCGTTTACGGTGAACAGGATCTTTGTTCTAAATAAATCATTGATAGAACACCTTATGTAGTGTCTGCAGCAATGCCGTTCGATGAAAGGTTGGCGCAGCTGCGGGCTCTGTTTGAGCGAACAAAACAAATCTACAAGATCATTGATGAGTTCCCATCTTTGGCGGTAAGACTAACCCAACCGCAAGCAAACATGTTGCACCTTATCCTACCTTTCAGCTGTGAAAAGTTGAAAGAACTCCAACATACTTTTGCTACAGAGAAGGGCATTTGGTTTGGTAATCCGCAAGTCACGGCACATCCACATCAATCCATCGTTGAGTGGTATGTCGGTGACTACCTGCTCAACCTTGGTGACGAAGAATTAAGGTCATTTTTCAACCAGTTACTCGGTGGTAAGGCATAAACTTATCAATATGCGAGCTTACTAACACGCCATACGTGACACTTCATGTATTCTTAATTGAAGCGAAGAAGAGGATTTATCAATGTCAAAAAGCTCCAAGCTTCACAATGAAGACAAACTGGTTAAAAAGGCACTAGAGATTGGTGGGAAGATGGCGAAGCTACAAGGCTTTGATCTCCCACAGTCACCACAGCCTCTAAGAGTAAAAGCGATTTACCTATTCTTGGTCGATGCCAAACAGATCACGCCACTACCGGAAAGCAAGCTAGATGGCGCAAGCATCAAACACCGACTGGCAGTATGGATACACAGTGCGTTGCCAGACAACGACCCTCTAAAGTAAAAGCCTCAAGAAGTTACATAGGTCATTAATTCACAAGGCGAGCCAGATGGTTCGCCTTGTCTGATCTTGGCAAGTGCACCTAGGTCTTCTAATGTTTCGTTATCATTGATTTACAAATCAGCATCAAAAGGGCTAAAGATAAAGCCAGAGAAGCGCTACAATGCTCGCGTTGCAAGAGTGCAACCAAGAATACTCATTTACAGAAGCCTTGAAGTAACCATACATGTCTAAAGATTTCGAATTCACCACAGAATACACACTCGACAAGCCATTTTTTGCTGAGTGTTATGATCAAACTAGCCAGCCAACGAAGTTCCCACAAGCGTATTTGAAAGGATTACTCTTTCTCATTTTTGGTGTGGTCTTATTGGAGTTTGAACTGCTACCTAACGGTTACGTCGGTTGGTTCTTTATCGTATTGAGTGTGATTGAAGCGTGTAGCGTTTACTTCAAAAGAACCTGGTGGCTATGGCGTCAAACCATCAGTTCAAGCCGTGGCAACAAAGTGGTGTTTGAAGTGAATGCAGATGGCGTGCGCTATAAAAGCGGTAAAATCGATCGCAGCCTCGCTTGGAGTGAAATCGACCAACTCGAACAAACAGACCTAGGTTTTATCCTTCATCTTGGTAAACAACGCCAATACATCAAGCAAATCTTGCTTAAACGAAGAAGTCATTGCGTTTATGGTAGAGCAGCACGCCGGATCAAAAGCGAGCTAACAAATCCTTACTGACAAAAGAGGCGAGCCAATGGGTTCGCCTTTTTTGATCTAGGCACAGAGTTTTAAAAAGGTTGTTAGGAAGAAACTGCGACGCTGGCTAACTCGTTTTTGCCCCAAAGTGAGTTGCGACCAAAATCTAAGTGGACGAAACATACTAATTAACTTCCTGCTAACAAAAAGTCCGTCATTGCAAAAAAATTGTTCTGATTTGCTGTATCTCCAAGCTAAATTGAATATTAAAACAGGCCCAGATAGATGGCTCACTTTAAATTTTCTAGTCGTTATTCATGTCTTTGACGTTAAATATTGCGTTATCACTTCCGCCTTTTCTCAAAAGATTACCGTCCTTTAAGTATAAATTATAAGTAATAGAT